>JBDUBN010000465.1:0-2424 GCA_040004085.1 Novosphingobium sp. | reverse complement strand
CGAGCGAAGTTGCTGACGTGTTGTCGGCTGCGGAACGTCCGGCGCTGATCCTTGGTGGGGCTGGCCTTGGCAAGGGCGCGCTGGCGGCTTGCCTTGGTGTTGCCGACAAGTTCAAGATGGTGCGTGACGGCTGGAACGGCTTTAACGTGCTGCACATGGCGGCTAGCCGCATGGGCGGACTGATGCTCGGCTACGCGCAAAAGGGCGGCATTGCCGACTTGGCCGCAGCCAAGCCGAAGTTGCTGCTTTCGCTGGGCGCGGACGAGGTGGACTATGCGCAGTTTTCGGACTCGATCATCGTCTACATCGGCCACCACGGCGACAAGGGCGCGCACGCAGCGGACGTGATCCTGCCTGCCTCGGCCTATACCGAGAAGGCGGGAACTTTCGTCAACACCGAAGGCCGGGTGCAGTTTGCCGACAAGGCCGTGTTCGCGCCGGGCGATGCGCGCGAGGATTGGACGATCCTGCGGGCTATGGCAGATGCGCTGGGTGTGAATGTTGGGTTTGACACGTTCGAAGCTCTGCGCGCCGCTATGATCGCCGCCGTTCCGGCGCTGGGCGTGGAAGGTCTGGCGAACTACGGGGCGCTGCCTAAGGCGAAGAAGGCCAAGGCAGAAGGCGTTCTGGCGGGCTATCCGATCAAGGATTTCTACCTGACCAACCCGATCGCCCGCGCCAGTGAGACGATGCAGCGCTGCTCGGCAGAATTGCTCCACGGCGAAGATTTTGCGGAGGCGGCGGAATGACTAGCATCACGCAAATCCTCCCCGGCACGGGGAGGTGGATCGCCGCAGGCGAGACGGAGGGGCCCCACCTCTCCGCACGCGCTGCGCCCGCCGATAGGTGGGACCCCTCCGTCAGCCACTTCGCGTCTGCCACCTCCCCGTGCCGGGGAGGATTTTCAGTATGACTTCCTTCTTCCAAACGCTGGGCATGTCCTACGAGTGGGCATGGGGCCTCGCGACGATCTGCGGCATTCTGCTGATCGCGCTGCCGCTGATGCTGGGTGTCGCGATGATCATCTATGCCGACCGCAAGATCTGGGCGGCGATGGCGCTGCGGCGGGGGCCGAATGTGGTCGGGCCGTTCGGCTTGCTGCAATCGTTCGCCGATGGTCTGAAGGTGTTCCTGCAGGAAACCATCATCCCCAGCGCGGCCAACAAGGGTCTGTTCCTGATCGCGCCGATCATCACCTTTACCGTCGCGCTGATGGCGTGGGCGGTGATCCCGTTCAATTCGGGCGCGATATTGGCGAACATCAATGTCGGGCTGCTCTATGTCCTGGCGGTGAGTTCGCTGGGTGTTTACGGCACGGTTATTGCGGGCTGGTCTTCCAACTCAAAATACCCGTTTTTCAGTGCGATGCGCGCTTCCGCGCAGATGATTTCCTATGAAGTCTCGATCGGGTTCATCCTGATCTGCGTGGTGCTGTGGGCCGGGTCGTTCAACATGAAGGACATTGTCGAGGCGCAGCGGGCGCACGTCTGGCTGATCAACGGCTTCGTCGCCAATCCGCTGCTGTTCCCGATGTGGGTGATGTTCCTGATCAGCGGCATGGCCGAAACCGGCCGCGCGCCGTTCGATCTGACCGAGGCGGAGAGCGAACTGGTCGCCGGGTATCAGACCGAATATTCATCGATGAGCTTCGCGCTGTACTGGCTGGGCGAATATGCCAACGTGCTGCTGATGTGCGCGCTGAACGCGACGTTGTTCTGGGGCGGATACCTGCCGCCGCTGGATATTGATCTGTTCCCGTGGTTCCATCACCCCGAGGTGCCGGGCTTTGTCTGGCTGCTAGTCAAGATTCTCGGCTTTTTCTTCATCTTCTCATGGGTGAAGGCGACCGTGCCGCGGTATCGTTATGACCAATTGATGCGGCTGGGCTGGAAGGTGTTTCTGCCGGTTTCTCTGGGGTTTGTGGTGGTGGTGAGCGGGTATCTTATGCTGACGAGGTATCGTTGCACTGAAGAACAAACCATAATCATCCATGGTGATGGTGATATTCAGGGTACGTTTTACGAGTGTCCCGACGGCTTACCCAAAAATATACTTGAGAAAGATATGTTTGATCTGCCGAGTTTCCAGAAATGACCCTATCCCACCTCATAAAATCGTTCACCCTGTGGGAGTTCGTCAAAGCCCATTGGCTGACCTTGAAGTATTTCTTCAAGCCCAAGGCGACGATCAACTATCCGTTTGAGAAGAACCCGATTTCCCCGCGTTTTCGCGGTGAGCATGCCTTGCGCCGCTATCCCAATGGCGAGGAGCGCTGCATTGCTTGCAAGCTTTGTGAGGCGGTGTGTCCGGCGCAGGCGATCACGATTGAGGCTGAACCACGCGAAGATGGTTCGCGCCGGACGACGCGGTATGACATCGATATGACCAAGTGCATCTTCTGCGGCTTTTGTCAGGAAGCCTGCC
>JBDUBN010000099.1:0-8090 GCA_040004085.1 Novosphingobium sp. | reverse complement strand
CACCGGCAATTACCGCCGCGTCGCCGAGATCCATTTCGAGGCGCAATATGTGCCGAGCTATCACTCGGTCGACGAATTCGCCACGGCCCTGCGCGCGGTGGGTGAGCCAATGCGGGGCAAGCCGGTCAGCGAACTGTCGGTTGGCGCGATGCTCGACGGCTTGTTTGCCATCACCCGCGATTTTGACATGGCTGTGCAGCCGCACTTGCTGTTGCTGCAAAAAACCATGGTCATGGTCGAGGGGCTGGCGACTGCACTGCAGCCCGATATCAACATGTGGGACGTGTCCGGGCCGTTCGTCCAAGGCTGGATTCGCGATGAATTGGGACCAGAGGCGGCACTGGCTGACCGGCTTCGCAAGGATTCAGAAACCATATTGCGGCTACCAGAGCTGCTGCGCCGGATCGAAGATCGCTTTCCTGCACGGGGCGGCGCGCCAGATGAGGCTCCTTTGCCCGATCTGGCGCTGGTGTGGGATGGCACTGCGCGCAAACGTGGCTGGGCGGGTTACGGGCTGGCACTGGCTTTGGGGGGAATAGCAGTATGGGCGGCAATGCGGGTGGGCTGGCTGATCTGAATGAACTGAGGGCGGCTGATCCGGCTTGCGCTTCAGCGTGGGATCGCTTTGCCCATTGGCCGCAAGCCCGCGCGCGTCTGGCGCTGGCGGTGCTGATCCTGATGATGTTGGTGGCGGCCTGGGCTCCCGGCATGTCGCCGCCGCCCGCGCCCGCGCCAGCCGTCCAGATGCAGGCGGTTGGCGCCGAGACTGCACCGGGGGATTCGGACAGCGATGCCAAGGACAATGACTTGCGGCTGTACCGCCTGATTACCGAACACGTGCGGCGCGGGGATAATTACTATGCCTCAGCGGTCGAATTGCAGCGCGTCAACGACTACCCGGTCAAACCCGGCCTGACCGTGCGCCCGCCGACGCTGGCCTATGCCACCGTGCTGCTGGGGCCAATTGGCGTGGCGCTGGCCGAAATCGCGCTGGTGGCGGCAATTATCCTCAGCAATTTCCGGCGCTTTGCCAGCGAGCCGGGCGGAATGCACTTTCGCCTGTTCGGCGTTGCGCTGCTGTTTGTCGGCATGGCCAACGGGGTGCATTATCCGTTTCTGGTGCTGCACGAGGTGTGGGCGGCGGAGCTGATGGCGCTGTCGTTTGGCCTGCACCGTCCGCGCGGGACGGGCGATCCTGACGGACGCTGGCTCGGCGCTCTGCTGGCTGCCGCAGCCGCGCTGGCGATCCGCGAACTGGCGCTGCCGTTCGTGCTGTTGATGGCGGCATATGCGGTGTGGCGGCGCAATTGGCGTGAGGCGGCGGCGTGGATTGCGCTGATTGCCGTGTTCATCGGCGCGATGGCGATACATTTGCACCTTGCCGATGCGCAAATGCGGCCCGGCGATCCGGCTTCGCCGCCGTGGCTGGTGTTCGGCGGGCTGCAGGGCTGGCTGTACAAGGTAATCAACGCCAGCAGCCTGACCTTGCTGCCCAGCGTGATCGCCGGGCCGCTGGTGATCCTCGCGGTGTTCGGCTGGACCGGCTGGCGTGCGCCTGCTGGTGATTTTGCGGCGCTGCTGGTGCTGGGATACGGCTTGGCCTTCATGCTGGCCGGGCGGGATAACAATTTCTACTGGGGCGTGATCATCACGCCCATCCTGTTCATGGGCTTTGCCATGGTGCCGTTCGCGGCCGGATCGCTGTGGCAGAGCGCCACTGGACGCCCTGCGCCTTGGACTAAGGCGGTGGCGGCATGACCGGAGCGGCTCACACCCGGCCTGAATGGGACCGCTTCGCCCACTGGCTGCGCTTGCCTGCGCTGATTGTGCTGATCGTCACGGTTGTGCTGCTGGTACTGGCCACGATCGTCCCGATCAGGGCAGGCGAGAATGAGCAGGCCGCCGCCGCCGCAGCAGCGATCCCGGCAAGCGAACGCCCGCGCGACGAGGACTTACTCCTATACGACGGCGTGATAGTGCGGCTCCAGCACGGGCAGGACTATTACGCCGCCGCGGTCGCCGAACACCGCCAGCGCCATTACCCGCTCCGCCCGGGCCTGTCGGTGCGCTTGCCGACGCTGGCGGTGATCGAATCGGTGCTCGGCCTGCCGTACCAGATTGCCGCCGCCGTGCTGTTGCTGCTGGGCGTGCTGGCCGCGTGGTGGCGCAAGTTTGGTGAGGAGCCCGGCGCGGCGCGCGTGCGAACGCTGGCCATGGCGGCGCTGTTTTTCGGGGCGTCGATCGGCACCATCCGCTATTTCTACGTCATGCACGAATTGTGGGTGGGATCGCTGCTGGCGTTGTCATTTGGTCTGCACCGCCCTGCGAAAGACAAGTGGCTCGGCGCGTTCATCGCCGCCGCCGCCGCGCTGGCGCTGCGCGAAACCGCGCTGCCGTTCGTCTTGCTGATGGCGGCCTACGCGCTATGGAATCGCCGCTGGAAAGAGGGCGCGGCGTGGGCTTTGCTGATCCTGGTATTCGCGCTGGGCCTGGCCTGGCATCTGCATACGGTTGCGGCCTATGTTCTCCCATCCGATCCGGCAGGCGCCTCGTGGCTGACTATGCGCGGGCTGAGCGGCTGGCTTTCCATGATAGTCCTCGCCAGCAATTTGCGCTGGCTGCCGCATCCGGTCGCGGGACCGATAGTCATCCTGATGATGCTCGGTTGGGCAAGCTGGGGCACGCGAACCGGATCGTTCGGTACCATGCTGCTGCTGGGCTATGGCACGGCGTTCATGATCGCCGGACGGCCTGACAACTGGTACTGGGGCATGGTCGCCGCGCCGACGATGTTTGTCGGTCTGGCATTCCTGCCCATGGCCATCCCCAGCCTATGGCGCGCCGCCTTCCCGTCAAAACCACTGATTGCGCCCGGCGCAGGCCTGAGGCAAAGCTGAAGCATGAGCGGACCACGCATCCTTCTGGTCATCGGCGGCGGCATCGCGGCTTACAAGGCCTGCGAGCTGGTGCGACTTATCCGCAAACACGGCGGGTCGGTCACCTGCGTACTGACCGAGGGCGGCGCGCAGTTTGTCACGCCGATGAGCCTTGCGGCACTGAGCGAGCGGCCCGTCCACACCACGCTATGGGATCTGCGCAACGAGGTTGAGATGGGCCATATCCAGCTCAGCCGTGAGGCGGATCTGGTAGTCGTCTGCCCGGCTACCGCCAACCTTATGGCCCACATGGCGCACGGCATTGCCGATGATCTGGCGACTACGCTGCTGCTCGCCACCGACAAGCCGGTTATGGCGGTTCCGGCGATGAACGTGCGCATGTGGCAGCACGCCGCCACCCAAGCCAACGTCGCGGTGCTGCGGGGTGCCGGTGTGCTGGTGGTCGATCCCGACGAGGGCGCGATGGCTTGCGGCGAGTTTGGGCCGGGCCGTTTGCCTGAACCCGAAGCGATCTGGGCGCGGATTGCCGAGTTATTTAGCGGGCCTGATGCGCTGCCGATGCAGGTCGGCTCTGCTGATGCGCTGCCACGCCCAGACCCGGAATACGATGCCGCGGCGGATGGCGAATACGATGACCTGCCGCACAAGTCGGGCGGCCGCTTTGGCAGCTTGTTGGGCGGCCTGATCACCCGCGGCAGCAAGGCGCGCGCGTTCCTGCATGAAGACGATGTGGACCCGGGTGCGGATATGGGGCCGGAAGACATCAGCTTTGACGAAGCTTTCCTCGCCAGTGATCCGGATTTCGAGGCACCGGTGGAAATTCCGCCGCCCGGCCTGCACCCCGCACCCCTGCCGGTCGGTGCCGGTCAGTTGTTGGGCGTGAAGGGCAAGGCCCGCGCCGCGCCGCCGACTGATCCCCAGGCGATCAACCATTTGATTACCGGCAGCCGCGCTGCTGCTCCGGAACCCATCTCCGGCGATGTTCAGCCAGTGGTGCTGGAGACTGGATTGCCGGAATTGCCAGTGCAGTACCCGGTGGAGGGCCCGCTCACCGGCAAGCACTTGCTGATCACCGCCGGGCCGACGCATGAGCCGATTGATCCGGTGCGCTACATCGCCAATCGCTCGTCCGGCAAGCAGGGCTATGCCATCGCCGCCGCCGCCGCGCAGATGGGCGCGCGGGTGACCTTGGTGTCCGGGCCGGTCAGCTTGCCAACGCCGCCGGGGGTGGACCGCATCGACGTGGAAACCGCGCGCGACATGGCCGAAGCGGTCAAGCGCGCCTTGCCTGCCGATTGCGCGATCATGGTCGCCGCCGTGGCGGACTGGCGGACCAAGGAATTCGCCGAGGGCAAGATCAAGAAACGCGGCTCGGCCCCGCCGGTGCTGATGCTGACCGAAAATCCGGACATCCTCGCGACCGTCGCCAGCCGTGCGACAAAGCCCAAGCTGCTGATTGGCTTTGCCGCCGAAACCGACGATCTTCTGAAAAACGCCTCTGAAAAGCGCACGCGCAAGGGGGCGGACTGGATCGTCGCCAACGATGTTTCGGGCGATGTCATGGGCGGCGGGCGCAACACGGTGCATATCGTCACCCGCAAAGGCATCGAAACGCTGCCCGAAATGGCGAAGGACGACGTGGCCCACGCCCTGATGGAAAGAATTGCCCATGAATTCGAGCGGCTCGATGCCTGATACTCTGCCCGCTCCGATCCCCGTGCTGGTCAAGCGACTGCCGCATGGTGAGGGGCTGGAATTGCCCGCTTACGCGACGAGCGGGGCAGCGGGAATGGATGTACTGGCGGCAGAGGACGTGGTGCTGGCCCCCGGCGCGCGGCACGCGGTTGCCACTGGCATTGCCGTCGCGATCCCGGCGGGTTTTGAAATTCAAGTCAGGCCGCGCTCGGGCTTGGCACTGAAGCACGGCATCACCGTGCCCAACACGCCGGGCACTATCGATTCAGACTATCGCGGCGAATTGAAGGTGATCCTGATCAATCTGGGCGCGGAGGATTTCGCCATCCGACGCGGCGACCGCGTGGCGCAACTGGTGCTTGCGCCGGTGGTTCAGGCGAGCTGGCTGGAAGTCACCGAACTGGACGAAACGCTGCGCGGAGCTGGCGGATTTGGATCGACCGGCGGGGTGGTCAGCCTCACCCCCGGATAAAACCCGTTACCCTCTGATAAAGCACTGGCTGCCGTTCGCTCCGTAGCCTTCGCGCTCTGGCTGGCGCGCGCTGCGGGTATTGGCAAGTGGCACGAGGCCGAAATCGCTGCAGCATTGTTCTGGCGACGTGTTGCGCGCCAGAGTGGTTCAGTCCAAAGGTGCCATGATTTCGAAAATCCTCCATGGATGCCGCCCGATCAGTGCCCGACCAATATCTCCCCAAATCCACGCGGACAATGATCACCATTTCGATCATGGCGGCGGCTTTGATGAATCAGGTCGACACGACTATTGCCAATGTCGCCTTGCCGCACATCCAGGGGACGACTTCGGCGTCGCGCGAACAAGTCAGCTGGGTGCTGACGTCCTATATCATCGCGATGGCCATCACCACGCCACTGACCGGGTGGCTGGCCGAGCGTTTTGGCAGGCGAACGGTGCTGCTGATGTCGATTGTCGGGTTCACCATTTCGTCCGGCCTGTGCGGCATTTCCACACAGTTGGAAGAACTCGTCATGTTTCGCGTGCTGCAAGGGGTTTGCGGCGCGGCGCTGATGCCGATCACTCAGGTTTTGATGGTCTCTATCAACCCGCCCGAAGAACGGGGCCGCACCATGGCGATATTCGGGTTTGGCTTCGTACTAGGGCCCTTGATCGGCCCTTTGCTCGGGGGCTGGCTGACGGACAATTTTTCATGGCATTGGGTTTTCCTGATCAACCTGCCGGTGGGCGCTCTGGCCTTTATCGGCGTTTCAACCTTTCTGCCGGATATCCGTGATGACGATCCGCGGCCTTTCGATCTGTTTGGTTTTTCGCTGCTGGCACTGGGGATCGGGATGTTTCAGTTGATGCTGGATCGCGGCGATACACTCGACTGGTTCCATTCGACCGAAGTGAGCATCGAGGCCGGCATTTCTGCTTTGATGATGGTTCTGTTTGCCGTTCACATCTCCACCGCCAGCAATCCATTTGTCCGGCTCGCAATGTTTACGGACCGTAATTTCAACCTCAGCCTGGCTCTGGGTTTGGTCCTTGGCCTGTTGATTTACGGTACGTTGTCGCTGCTGCCGCCCATGTTGGCTGGATTATTTGGCCAGCCAATCATGGCCATCGGCATTGTCCTGATGCCGCGCGGTCTGGGAACTGCCCTCTCGAGCATGTTGGTCGGCCGTTTAATCGGCAAAGTGGATGTGCGTTTGGTGGCGATCATAGGTTTGGTCGGTATCGGACTGTCTTCCGCCGCATTGGCAGGCCTGTCGCTTGATTCAGACACCAAGGTCATCGTCTGGTCGGGCTTTATCAGCGGATTTGCCATGAGCATGTTGTTCGTGCCGCTTTCAATCGTGCAATTTTCAACATTGCCGCGCCAATACATGGACGAGGCTGCCGCCTTTGCGATGCTGTTTCGCTATCTCGGTGCTGCGGCGGGCATTTCCATTGTGCAGATGGTCACCACGCAAAATCTGGCAGCGGCGAGATCGCGTCTGACCGAAGGGCTGCGGCCCGACAATCCGTGGCTCGGCTGGGCGCATCCTGATGTCGATCCCACCACGGCAGATGGCGCGGCCCGACTGGTGGGCGAGGTTTCGCGTCAGGCCATGATGGTGGCTTATATCGACGTTTATTGGTTCATCGCCTTGCTGAGTTTTGTCTCAATCCCGCTGGCTCTGTTCATCCGCATGCCCAAATCGCAGCCCGCAGCGGCCCCACCGGACGGTGCTGCGCAGGCTGCGATGCATTGATTGGAAGCGTTACCTGGGCTTTTTCTCGGGCGCGACGGAGATGCGGACGGTTTCGCCAGAATGTCCGGGGAAGTCGGTAAACATCGCCTCGACCAGATTGGGCACCAGATAGCCCAGCCGGTTCGATGTGCTGACTGCTTCGGCCTTGCCCTCGAACAGGCGTCGGCCATCGCCCTTGCGGTCAATCTTCAGCGATATGCCGCTGGTGTAGACGGTGTAGCTTTGATAGCCGCCATCAAACCACGGGTCGTACCAGCCATAGCCCCACAGTCCATGCGACCCATAGCCATAGCGGCCATAACCCCGGCCGTAGCCGCCCCATCCGATCCCGCGATAGCCATACCACGGCGAATAAAATGGGTCTTGAAAGCCGGTTGACTGCACCCGCTCGCGGCCCTTGTCGACGCCGTAATCAAAGCGGACCAGCAGCGATGCATGCGCAGGATCAGAGGGCGCATAACCAAGCCGTGCCATCTGCGCTTCGACCAGCCGGGCATATTGCGAGAATTCCAGTCCGCCAGCCAGCGCCGGATCATCAGATACCACGGCAAAGCTTTGTCCGGCAGGGGCAGGAAGTTCGCTCTGAAACCGTTTGACGCTGGCGTCGAATGTTTGGGTGCAAGCTGCCAGACTGGCGAGTACCAGCGGGATCGCGGCCATTTTGAGGCGGGAGCCAAATGAAGGGGTCTTGCTCATTGCCATTTCCCTAAACGCGTGTTTGCAGATTCTTCTGCGATCAGAACCTGCACTAGCTTAGTTGCGCTGAACAGTGGTTGAATGCCGATGAAGCGAGATTGACCCGTTCTACAAGTGCTTGGGGAGATTACCCCCGCACCAGCCCCAGCGCCGCATAGGCATGGTCCAGCGTCGGCGCACCAAGGGCACGCGCCTTAGCCGCACCCTTGCGCAGGATTGCGTCGAGCGCGCTCTGATCCTGCCGCAATCCGACGAAACGGGCGTTGATCGGGGCCAGCTTGTCGATCAGCAATTCGCCCAGCGCCGGTTTGAACGCGCCAAAGCCCTTGCCCTCGAACTCCGCCAGTACCGCGGCCACGCTGGTTCCGCCCATCGCCGCATAGATGCCGACGAGATTGGCGGCTTCCGGGCGGCCTTCCAGCCCCTTGGCCTCGCCGGGGAGAACGTCCGCATCGGACTTGGCCTTCTTGATCTTGGCCATGATGGTGTCGGCATCGTCGGTCAGGTTGATGCGGCTCATGTCCGATGGGTCGGACTTGCTCATCTTGGCGCTGCCGTCGCGCAGGCTCATGATCCGGGCGGCTTCGG
>JBDUBN010000464.1:0-2431 GCA_040004085.1 Novosphingobium sp. | reverse complement strand
GCGCGCACCGGTCGTAGCGGGTGTGGATGCGTCATAACCCCGGTCACCAAGCAGGACGTTGGCCTTCGGGAAGGCGTCGATAAGCAGCGCGTGCGTGACCTGCATTACGCTGCCGCAACACTTTTTTGCATTTGGCCCGCTGCAACAACCGTTCACGGCAAAATTGCCTTGTCGCTGGAACCCTCGCGCCGCTGCCTCGTTGATCCGTTACCCGCTGAAGGGTGATCGGAAAGGAACTTGCGTGGAGCCCAGACCGTTTGCTCTGTGGGCCGGAGCAGAATGTACCCTTGCCCGTGTGGGGAACGTCTGGCGAAACCAGGTTGAGGAAACCGGCCACGCAGACAGGCTGGACGACCTCACTCTGCTGCGCGATCTGGGCGCGCGGGCGGTTCGCTATCCTATCCTGTGGGAACAGATCGCGCCAGACAGCATCGACCAGTGCGAGTTTCAGTGGACCGACCAGCGCCTCAATGCCTTGCGGGAGCAGGGCACCGAGGTGATCGGCGGATTACTTCATCACGGCTCGGGGCCGCATTACACCCACTTGCTCGACCCCAAATTCCCGGCGAAATTCGGCCAGTTCGTGCACAAGGTCGCCGAACGCTATTCGTGGATCGATAAATGGACGCCGATCAATGAACCGCTGACCACTGCGCGCTTTTCGGCGCTTTACGGCCACTGGTATCCGCACCGGCGCGACTTTGCGGCCTTCGCGCGGGCGCTGGTCAATCAGTGTCTTGGAACCGTGACTGCCATGCGGATCATCCGCAGCGTCAACCCTCAGGCGCAATTGGTTCAGACCGAGGACCTTGGCCGGACATTCGCCACGGCTTCTTTGCGCGGACAGGCGGTCTACGATAATCACCGCCGCTGGCTGACGTTCGATCTGCTGTGCGGGCGGGTGAGGCCCGGTCACTTTTTCTACCGCAAGTTACTGGCGGCGGGGATCACCGAAGCGGAGTTGGGCGATCTTGCGACGGGCGACGGTAGGCCCGACCTGCTGGGCATAAACCATTACCTCACCAGCGAGCGCTACCTCGATCACCGCACACGGCTTTACGATCCCAGCCATATCGGCAGCAATGGCAGGCAACGTTATGCCGATGTCGAGGCAGCGCGTATTCACAAACTGGCGGGGCGCGTCGGGATCAGGCGGCGGCTGCGTGAGGCGTGGCAGCGGTATGGTATTCCTGTTGCCGTAACCGAAGTACAGCATGGCTGCACCCGCGACGAGCAGACCCGCTGGTTTTGCGAAGTATGGGACCAGTGCAGGCAGGCGCAAAAGGATGGCGTGGACGTCCGCGCGGTAACCCTGTGGGCAGCGTTCGGCGCTTACGACTGGCGTTCGCTTTTGACCCGCCGCCACGGGCATTACGATGTGGGCGCATTTGACATGCGCGGCACCGACGTGCGGCCAACGCTGGTGGCACAAGCCGCGCGGTCACTGGCAGCGACGGGATCGTTCGATCATCCGGTGCTGGATAGCCAGGGGTGGTGGAAGCGGTCGTCGCGACTTTACGATTCGCACCCGTTCGACATCACTGACAAGCCGCGTCCGGGGCGGCCGATCTGGATTACCGGCGCGACCGGAACGCTGGGGCAGGCGCTGGCGCGGTTTTGTGACCACCGGGGCCTTACCTATGTGCTGACAACCCGCGGGCAGTGCGACATTACCGATCCGGCGTCTGTCACCCGAGCTGTCGCGGCGATCAAGCCATGGGCAGTAATCAACGCATCGGGCTTTGTCCGCGTTGCCGATGCCGAGCGCGAAGTGGATGCCTGTCTGGCGGCCAATTTCACCGGCGCGCTCAATCTGGCGTCCGCCTGTGAGGAGCAGGGGATTCCCTGTGTCACGTTTTCGTCCGATCTGGTGTTTGACGGCACCGCTGGGCCTTACGATGAAATATGCCAGCCATGTCCCGGCAGCGTCTATGGCCAGAGCAAGGCCTTGGCCGAGCAGTCGCTGATGGCATTGGGAGGCAGGCACCTGATCATCCGGACTTCGGCATTTTTTGGCGGCTGGGACCGGTATAATTTCGCCTATCAGGTCGCCGCCAGCCTCATTTCCGGGCAACTGGTCCGCGCTTGTCCGCACACTGTGGTTTCGCCGACGTTTGTGCCTGACTTGTGTCATGCCGCGCTTGATCTGCTGCTCGACGGGTGCACGGGGATCACCCACGTCGGCAATCAGGGAGCCGTGAGCTGGCATCAGTTTGCGCAAATGGTCGCCGAGGCGCTCGGCTATGACAAGTCACTGATCCGGGCGGCGGAGGGCGGACGACCGGCCAATACGGCGCTCGTCAGCAACCGTTTCGCGCCGCTCCGCCCGCTCTCCGAGGCACTGGCCGACTGGGCGCACGACGTGCGTGTGGCCAATATCCTGCCGGTGCCGATTGTGTCGGCGGCGTAGCGCTAGCGCCGACTGGAACCC
>JBDUBN010000098.1:0-8121 GCA_040004085.1 Novosphingobium sp. | reverse complement strand
CACTGTGCACGGTCGGCAAATGGGTGTGGAGCAGTCCGGCGCGGTCAAGCTGGCCGAGGATCGCCATGATCCCGCCCGCGCGGTGGACGTCCTCCATGTGGACGTCGGCCTTCGCCGGGGCGACCTTGCACAGCACCGGCACCCGGCGTGACAGGCGGTCGATGTCGGTCATGGTGAAATCGACGCCCGCCTCATAGGCTGCGGCCAGCAAATGCAGTACGGTGTTGGTCGATCCGCCCATGGCAATGTCAAGTGTCATGGCGTTTTCAAACGCGTCGAAACTGGCGATAGAGCGCGGCAGGACCGACTCATCGTCCTGCTCGTAATAGCGGCGGCACAAGTCCACGACCGTGCGGCCAGCGCGCAAGAACAATTGCTTACGGTCAGCGTGGGTGGCGAGCGTTGAGCCGTTGCCCGGAAGCGACAACCCCAGCGCCTCGGTCAGGCAGTTCATCGAATTGGCGGTGAACATGCCCGAACACGATCCGCACGTCGGGCAGGCCGACCGTTCAATGGTTTCCACTTCCTCGTCGGACAGGGAATCATCGACCGCCGCGACCATCGCGTCGACCAGATCGAGCGCGTGTTCCTTGCCCTTGATCGTGACCTTGCCCGCCTCCATCGGCCCGCCCGAAACGAACACCACCGGAATGTTGATCCGCAGCGCGGCCATCAGCATTCCGGGTGTGATCTTGTCGCAGTTGGAGATGCAGACCATCGCATCGGCACAGTGGGCGTTGACCATGTATTCGACGCTGTCGGCAATCAGATCGCGGCTTGGCAGACTGTAAAGCATGCCATCGTGGCCCATGGCGATGCCATCATCGACGGCTATGGTATTGAATTCCTTGGCAACCCCGCCAGCCGCCTCAATCTCGCGCGCGACCATTTGGCCCAAGTCTTTCAGGTGGACGTGGCCGGGCACGAACTGGGTAAAGCTGTTGACCACGGCGATGATCGGTTTGCCAAAATCGCCGTCCTTCATGCCTGTGGCGCGCCACAAACCCCGCGCGCCAGCCATGTTGCGGCCATGAGTCGAAGTGCGTGAACGATAGACGGGCATGAACTTTGCTCCGGTTGAGCGAATGGAAAACGTACCCGCCCCTCTACGTCAGGTGCGGGTCCAGTCGAAGCGGAAAATGCGCTATTTCAGCCGAGGCTGAGCGCAATTTCGTTGCAGATCCGGTGCAGACGGTCGGCCCACTCGGCTTGCCCGGCGGCGTGGCCGATTTGATCCTGCCGGATTTCTACCCCTAGATAGGGACGACCTTCGCCCTCGCAATGGCGGTTCATGGTCGCGTTGAGCAGGATGCCCGAATAGGGTTCCTGATCGCCGACGGTCAGCCCTTCGGCCCGCAGCATGGGTATGGCGAGCCGTGCGGGCCGGTCGTCCGTGTTATACAGGACGCCCACATGCCAAGGGCGCGCTTGTTCTGGATGACTTGAAAGTTGCGGTGTAAAGCTATGGAGTGACAGGATAAGTGCGGGAGGAACATCGTCCAGTTGCCGCGCCAATGCGGCGTGATAGGGGCGAAAAAACCGGTCCAATCGCGCCTCGCGGCCTGCGTGGTCGAGCGCGTTGCCGGGGATGGCATGGGCGTCGCTGGCGATGGGAACGACGCCGGGCGCGTGCTCGTCGCGGTTGAAATCACAAACCAGACGGCTGACATTGCCGACGAATGCAGCCATTCCCGGTCGCTCAGCCATTTGCGTGGCGATGGCGCCAACGCCGATGTCCACGGCAATGTGTTGGTCCAGCAGCGCCGGGTCGATTCCAAGGTCAACGTCGTCCGGCACCCGGTTCGACGCGTGATCGGAAACTACCAGAATTCCGCCAAAGCGCGGGGTGCCGAGGATTCGATAGGCTTGGTGGGTCAACGCAATTTACCTGCCAACAACCACCAGTCAGGGTGGCGTGATTGCAACGATTCCATCGCTTTGGTCATGACGTCAGCAGCTTCAAACAGCGCAAAGCAGGTCGCTCCCGAACCGGACATCCGGGCTAGCCATGCATTGCTTTGCTCCAATTCGGCCAGCACATCGGCAATCACCGGGCACAGCGCAATTGCCGGGGACTCCAAATCATTGCGCCCGGCCAGTGCGATGGCGCGGGCATCTCCGGTGGGCAGCGGGCCGCGATCAAGACCATCCCAACCTTTGAAAACCGGCCCGGTGGATAACGAAACACGTGGGTTTACCAGCAAAACCAATGTATCAGTCAGGTCACTTGCGACGGGTTCTAGCTCAGTCCCCGTGCCGCGCCCGATGCAAGTTACGCTGGCGACGCAAGCCGGTACATCGGCCCCCAGTCGCTCCGCCCGCGCATGCCAATCATCGGGCAAGCCGTGGGCACGCTCCACCAGCCGAAACACTGCCCCGGCATCCGCCGACCCGCCGCCGAGCCCGGCGGCCACGGGAAGCCGCTTGTCGAGGCTCACCGTCCAGCCATCGCCATGGGGCAGCGAGGTCAGTGCTTTCGAAACGATATTACCAAACGGATCAGTCAGTTCCGTGGCGAACTCACCAAAGATTCTGAGCTCATCCCTTGGCGCAGGCGCTGCCTGAAGTTCGTCGCCCTTATCGACAAACGCGAACAGCGTTTCCAACTCATGATAGCCATCGTCCCGCCGCCGCCGAACATGCAGCGCCAGATTGATTTTGGCATAGGCGGTTTCGTTCACAATTCCTCCTCCGCAGGGGGAGGGGGACCATCCACAGGATGGTGGAGGGGCACGGGCCGCATTCGCAACAGTTGCTCCTTGCGCGTTTCACACACTTCGACAATCCGCATGGCGGTCGCCGGAGCATCACTCAACACCGCCGTTGCTGGCACGCGCAGGGTCGCCACATGCTGTGAGCGCAAATAGGCAGAGCGTGCGGCATCAGCTTTAGCTGCGCAGATCGAATCGTGGGCCATGCCATCTACTTCGATAGCCAATCGGACAGCCGCGCAATAGAAATCCAAAACGTAGACACCGGCAGGATGCTGCCTGCGGAACTTGAAACCACCGGGCCTGAGCCGCAACTCTCGCCACAACAGCCCCTCAGGCAGCGACATTTCACTGCGAAATTTACGGGCGCGTTTGACGACGTCCCGAGGTCCGGTGATCACGTCTGTGCCCCTCCACCAGCTTCGCTGGTCCCCCTCCCCTGCAGGGAGGAACCTCACATGTTCGGATAGTTCGGTCCGCCGCCCCCTTCAGGGGCTACCCAGTTAATGTTCTGCAACGGATCCTTGATGTCGCAAGTCTTGCAGTGGACGCAGTTCTGCGAGTTGATTTGCAACTTCGGCCCTGCCCCCGCATCGACGAATTCGTAAACCCCCGCCGGGCAATAGCGTGCCTCTGGCCCAGCATAGAGCGGCAGGTTCACCGTGGTCGGGATTGCAGGATCTTTCAGCACCAAATGGCACGGCTGATCCTCAGCGTGATTGGTGAACGAGAACGACACCGAAGTCAGCCGGTCGAAGCTGATGACGCCATCAGGCTTGGGATAGGCGATCGGCTGGAACAAGTCTGCCCGTTGCGTCTCCGAGGCATCGGTGTGATGCTTCATCATCGGGAAGATAGGCATCTTCAGATAGCGCAGCCACATGTCACCACCGGCCATCACCGTCCCCAAATCGCCCCCGAACTTGGCGATGATCGGCTGGGCGTTGGCCACCAGTTTCAGCTCGTCAGCGATCCAGCTGCTGCGCACGGCGGCGTCATATTCGGCCAGCGAATCCAGTTCACGGCCCGCTGCGATAGCGCCAGAGATCGATTCGGCGGCCAACATGCCGCTCTTCATGGCGGTGTGGCTGCCCTTGATGCGGGGCACATTGACGAAACCAGCGGAGCAACCCGCCAGCGCGCCGCCGGGGAAGTCCAGCTTGGGCACCGATTGCCAGCCGCCTTCGTTGATCGCCCGCGCGCCGTAGGACACGCGCTTGCCGCCTTCCAGAATCTCGCGGATCGCCGGGTGCTGCTTCCAGCGCTGGAATTCCTCGAACGGGTAGACGTAGGGATTCTTGTAATCGAGCGCCGTGACAAACCCGAGCGCCACTTGATTGTTCGCCTGATGATACAGGAACCCGCCGCCCCAGCTGTCGCTTTCCGACAGCGGCCAACCCTGCGTATGCAGCACTCGGCCGGGCACGTGCTTGGCGGGATCGATGTCCCACAATTCCTTGATGCCCAGTCCGAACACCTGCGGCTGACAATCGGCCTCAAGGTCAAATTTCGCCTTGAGCTGCTTGGTCAGATGACCGCGCGCGCCTTCGCAAAACAGCGTGTATTTGGCGGTCAGTTCCATGCCCGGCATATAGTCTGGCTTGTGGCTGCCATCGGCGGCAACGCCCATATCGCCGGTCGCCACGCCGCGCACTGCGCCCTTGTCGTCATACAGGATTTCGGCGGCGGCAAAGCCGGGGAAGATTTCCACGCCCAGTTCTTCGGCCTTGCCCGCCAGCCAGCGGCACAGGCTGCCGAGCGAGCCGGTGTAGTTGCCCTCGTTCGACATAAACGGCGGCATGATGAAATGCGGCATGCCAACCTTGCGCTTCTTGGTCAGCAGCCAGTGCCAGTTATCGGTGACCGGGGTTTCCGCCATCGGGCAACCATCGGTGCGCCAATCGGGCAGCAATTCGTCGAGCGCCTTGGGATCAACCACCGCGCCTGACAGGATATGCGCGCCTATTTCCGAGCCTTTTTCCAGCACGCAGACCGACAGATCGGCATTTACCTGTTTGAGACGGATTGCCGCCGACAGGCCAGCTGGGCCGCCGCCTACAATGACGACGTCATAGGGCATCGATTCTCGTTCGGACATGGTAACTCCCCGCCTGGCCTTGCGCTTTACTCAATTTGACGATTGTGCCTTGATTGCTGATAGCCAGCAGGTCAAGAGCCTAGCTAATGGATCGATTAAACCACTGCACTTCTGTCACCGATTTTGCCGCCGCGTTGGCGTGGTGGCGTGAGGCCGGGGTCGATTCAGCGTTTCTGGACGAGCCGGTCACGTGGTTGACCGCGCCAGTACCGGCAGATGCGGCGGCAACAGAAGGCCGCCCCGCGCCGGTCGCCAAGCCAATCGAGGCACCGGCTCCGCCCCGTGCGCGCATCGGCGGCCCCGCGAAAGCCTGGCCGCAGGACTTGGCCGGATTCGCCGAATGGTGGCTGACCGAACCTTCGCTGGACAGTGGCCGGGTTGCAGAGCGGATAGCCCCGCGCGGAACCCACGGCGCGGCGCTGATGGTGCTCGTCGAACAGCCCGAGGCAGGCGATGGCGAATTGTTGCTGTCCGGTCCGCAAGGCCATCTGGTCGATGCAATGCTGAGCGCGATGGGGATTGCGCCCGATCAGGTTTACCGCGCCAGCGTCCTCACCCGCCATACGCCGATGCCCGATTGGGCTGGATTGACGGCAGACGGTTTGGGAGAAATTCTGGCGCATCACGTGAAATTGGCCGCGCCGAAACGGCTGATTGCGTTCGGAATCAACATCCTGCCGCTGCTCGGCCACGATCCAGCGCAAAAGACTGCTATTTTACATAACTTTAACCAAGATGAGGGAACAATACCCGTGCTGGGGGCACCAGGCCTTGAAGCGATGACGCGCCCAAGGGCCAAGGCGGGCTTCTGGCAGCGTTGGCTGGAATGGACAGGAACAGTGCCCTCGTGAAGCGTCGCGCATATCAATTACTGGCAGGTTTTTGCGCAATTGCTGCCGTGCTTCCGGCAAGTGCTGCCTATGCGAACAGCGCCGCCGCCGATTATTTCCGTAATCGCGCCGACCGCACTGCCGTGCCGAAACTGCTCAGCCAGGAAGAGCGCATTTATTACCACGACCTGTTCGCCGCGATTGACGGCGAAGATTGGCCGAAGGTTCAGACGCTGTTCTCGCAAAAGCCGGACGGCCCGCTGCATCTGGTGGCGCGGGCGCAGTATTTCATCGATCCCAAAAGCCCTAAGATCGACCTTGATGCGCTGAACCAGTGGCTGACGCAGGGCCGCGCGCAAGGGCTCGCGCTGCCGCAGACCGAGCAGGTTTTGTCGCTGGCGGTAAAGCGCGGCGCGACGGCGCTGCCGTCTTTGCCGAGTGCGCAATTGTTCGCCAGCCTGCCCAGCGCGCCCAAACGGCTGCGGCCGCGTGATACCAACGACGGCACCATGCCCGCGACAATCGCCGCCGGGATTGCCGAGCGGATCAAGAACGACGATCCGATGAGCGCGCGTATCCTGCTCGACGGGATCGCCGAAACACTTAGCCCCGCCGCGCGCTCTGAATGGCGCACGAAAGTGGCGTGGAGTTTCTATATCGAGAATGACAACGCCTCTGCCTATGCCCTCGCGCAGACCGTGGCCGACGGTGCCGGACCATGGGTGGCTGAGGGCTGGTGGACGGCTGGCCTCGCGGCATGGCGGCTCGGTGACTGTCTGGGCGCCGCCGATGCCTTTGGCCGCACGGCGGGCTTGACCGACAACTCCGAACTGAAGGCGGCGTCCTATTACTGGCAGAGCCGTTCGCTGGTGCGCTGCCGCCAGCCGGAAAAGGCCGCCTCGCCCTTGCGACTGGCTGCCGGGCGTGATGAAACACTTTACGGGATGTTGGCGGCGGAGCAGCTTGGGCTGACTTTGCCTGCCAGCCATTCTGGCGCGGACTTTACCCAGGCCGACTGGCAGCGGCTGCGCGATGTGCCCAATGTGCGCACCGCCGTGGCGCTCGCTGAAATCGGCGAAGATGGCATGGCGGACGAGGTGCTGCGCTATCAGGCGCGGATCGGCGATCCAGCGCTGTACCAACCGCTGACCCGGCTTTCGCGCGATCTGGGCCTGCCTTCGACTCAGTTGTGGATGGCCTATAACGCCCCCAGCGGCGGCACGGCGGAACGGGCGACGCGCTATCCAACGCCGAAGTGGGCGCCCGCCACCGGCTGGCAGGTCGATCCGGCGCTGATCTATGCGCACACGCTGCAAGAATCGATCTTCCGCACTAAAGTCGTCAGTCCAGCAGGTGCGCGCGGGCTGATGCAGATCATGCCCAGCGCCGCGCGCGATCATGCCGCCGAACTGGGCGTTAGCGGCACCGCTACCGATCTTGGCAAACCTGAAGTCAATCTGGCGTTTGGTCAGAGTCACCTTGAGATGCTGCGCGACGCGCCGGGCACGCAAGGGCTGCTGCCAAAGGTCATGGCGGCATACAACGCGGGCCTGCAGCCGATCACGCGCTGGAACACCGAAATCCGCGATTCCGGCGATCCGTTGCTGTGGATCGAGTCCATTCCATACTGGGAAACACGCGGCTATGTGAATGTCGTGATGCGAAATTACTGGATGTATGAGCGGCAGGCGGGCGGCCCTTCGGAAAGCCGTATGGCGCTGGCCCAGCAGTTATGGCCGACATTTCCCGGCCTGTCGGGCAGCACGGCGATCCGCATGACCGCGAACGGGGCGCTGGTCCGTGGCCGTTGATCTGGAGCGTCAGTTCAAGCCGATCAACATCGCGCTGCTCACCGTGTCCGACACGCGCGGGCCAGAGGACGATACTTCGGGAGACATCCTGGCGGCGCGGATTACCGGCGCTGGCCACCACCTGATCGCCCGCGCCATCGAAAAGGATGATCCGGCACGCATCGTCAGCCGGTTCAACAACTGGCTGGACGACCGGCGAATCGACTGCATCATCACCACCGGCGGCACCGGCTTGACCGGCCGCGACGTGACGCCAGAGGCGATGACGCGGATCATGGACAAGGAAATTCCGGGTTTTGGCGAGCTGTTTCGCTGGCTCAGCTACAAGACCATCGGCACGTCCACCATCCAGTCCCGCGCGATGGGCGTAATCGCGCGCGGTCGCTACATCTTCGCGCTGCCGGGCTCAAACGGCGCGGTGAAGGACGGCTGGGACGGCATTCTTGCCGAACAACTCGACAGCCGGAACCGGCCCTGCAATTTTGTGGAACTGATGCCCCGCCTTAACGAGGTTTAGGCGTTTCCAGCAGCGCAGGAACTCATCCCCGCGCCAGCCACCACTTTAGCAACTGATGGGCAATCGCAGTCGCCGGCGGCACAACAAACGGCGCGTCCGCATCCCCGGCCATCGCCGACGCCACTTGGGCCCGCGTAAACCAGCGCGCATCGTC
>JBDUBN010000463.1:0-2436 GCA_040004085.1 Novosphingobium sp. | reverse complement strand
CCGCCCTACCGGATCAGGCACGCATCGCCAATTGGTGCATTTGCTTTGACAGCGCTGCAGCAGGAGCTTCCATGCTCAGGAACATTTTCCGGGCCGCGCGGTTTCCTTTTCTAACGAAACCGACGCACCTCCTCCCGTGCTTCCGTTACGCCTAGGCGTTCCTGCCCCGGAGTGGCGCGGCGTACTTCCTCTTATGCAAGGCGACGCCTATGTACGATGTAGCACAATTGTCTGTGTATGATGAAGTGTGGTCTGTAAGTGCGCAGCCACACGACAGTCCTATCCTTGGCACCCCCCCCGCTCTGGTCCAACGTATTGCGCTTGTCGGCGGTTTCACGCCGCGGCGCTGCGGCATAGCCACCTTTACTGCCGATATGTATGCATCGCTGATCATGGCCTCGCCCAGCGTGCAGATTGATGTCTACGCTATGATGCCCGCCGATGGGGATATGGTGTTTGATAAGAACGTTGACGCCACTATCACCGAAGGCGATTCTGCCAGCTTTCGCGCTGCCGCCCGCCGCATTGATAGTAGTGGTGCAGACATAGTCTGGTTGCAGCATGAATTTGGTCTGTTCGGCGGCCCAGCTGGTGACACGGTGTTGGAACTGGTTGACCGTATCGCCGCTCCTCTCGTTGTCACCATGCACACCGTGCTGGCCAATCCTGATCGTGACCAGCTCCGCGTTATGCGGCGGCTTGTTGCAAGAGCATCGCGGCTGATGGTCATGTCGGACCGCGCGGCCTTGCTGCTGGACAGCGTTTACGGGGCTTCATCCGATAAGGTGGTTGTCATTCCGCATGGCGTTCCTGATCGCCCGTTTGGTCGCAGTGAGCAATTCAAGCGCAAGTTTGGCTTCACAGGCCATCAAGTGCTGATGACATTCGGCCTGCTTTCCCCCGGCAAGGGAATTGAGACAGTCATTGCGGCGCTTCCGGCCATCATCGCCGATCACCCAAACGCACTCTATTGCATCGTCGGAGCAACGCACCCCAACATGTTAGCGCGCGAGGGAGAGGCATATCGCGAACGGCTGCAGGCGCTTGCCTCCAGCTTGGGGGTCGAAGCAAACATTCACTGGACTGACGCCTTCCTGGAAACAGGTGAACTGCTCGATCTAATCGAAGCCGCAGATATTTATATCACGCCTTATCCGGGGGCTGCTCAATCCACTTCAGGCACGCTGTCTTATGCCCTTGCGCTGGGCAAAGCGGTCATTTCGACGGCCTATGTCCATGCGTCTGAACTCCTTGCCGATGAGCGCGGAGTGCTCGTTCCGTTCAATGACAGCGCCGCCATCGCACATGAAGTAGGTGCCATGTTAGACGACCCCGAGCGGCTGAACGCGCTCCAGAAACGCGCGTATGATCACGGACGCAGCATGATCTGGCCACAGTTCGCCGCGCGGTGTCTGGAATTGATCGAAGATGTTCGCGTGATAAGGCCAGCTCGGTGCTTTGTTCGCCCCATCGGCTTGACTGGGCTGCTGCGTATTTGCGACGATACCGGCATACTCCAGCACAGCATCTTTACCGTGCCCGACCGCGCACACGGCTATTGTGTGGATGATAACGCACGGGCGCTTATGCTGATGAACCGGCTGGCCAAAACGACCGAACCGCATCGCAGTCATTTGGCCGCTGTGTTCGCTGCCTTTGTGCAATCTGCGTGGAACGCCGAAACCGGAGAATTTCGTAACTTCATGGGGTTTGACCGTAATTGGCTGGAGCCGGTTGGATCAGAAGATAGCTGCGGCAGGGCGATCTGGGCGCTTGGTGCAACGGCGCTTGAAGGACAATCAGAGCCAATTCGGCGCTGGGCGCGCGGGCTGTTTGACCACACCGGCGGCTCTTCAGCCGGCTTCGGCTCCCCTCGCGCAACCGCGTTCGCCATGCTGGGTGCGGACTATCTTCTGGAAAGCGATCCGGCGCATGATCTTGCCACGACCATTCTCGCGGACGGGGCCGAGCGCCTTTTAGCGCGCCTTGAAGCTAGTTGCAGGCCCGATTGGCCATGGTTTGAAACAATGCTGGCCTATGACAATTGTCGATTGCCCGAAGCGCTCATCCGGGCTGGCATGCGCCTTGGCCGTGACGATTTTCTGGCTTCAGGACTGAAAACATTATGCTGGATCATGGCGGTACAAACCACTCCGGCTGGCAATTTCCGGCCGGTGGGTTCCGATAGTTTCGGCAATCACTTCGAACTGCCCCTGCCGTTTGACCAGCAGCCCGTCGAAGCGTGGGCCGCTATCGATGCCTGCAGCGCCGCTTTTGACGCTACTGGTAACCGCGTCTGGATCAAACATGCGCGCCAAGCCTTTGACTGGTTTGGTGGGTGCAATGATCGCGGGGTCATTGTCGGCGAACCCATCAGCGGCAGCTGCCGCGATGGAATAACGCCGCAGGGCCTAAATCGCAATGAAGGCGCGGAAT
>JBDUBN010000097.1:0-8158 GCA_040004085.1 Novosphingobium sp. | reverse complement strand
CGAGTATATGGGCCCTGGAAAGTGAGGCGGGTTTAATGCGCGTCCACTACCCAAACATAAACCCGTTTTGCCCCGGACCTCGCGGCGGGATCGCGGTGTCAAACCGCTGCCCTTGGCTTGAGCGGCGAAAGTATTCGGCCATGCGGGCATAGGCATCGGTGCTCAGCCGCACGAAAACGCGGCGGGCGTCGCTGGCGTCGTTCTCACGCAATACCAGCCCCTGCGTTTCGAGCACAGTCAGCCAGCGCAGCGCGGTTGTTGTCGGCACCGCCGCGCCGATGCAGGCGCTGGTTACCGGAACCCGCTTGCGTTCGCGCGCGGCGATAAACAGGTCAAGCAGCAGATCCCAAGCCGGCTCGCCAAACATCGAGGCATCATCAAACAGTTGCGAGCGCAGGCGGCGGTCGCGGTATTGCGAGCGGGCGAGGTGGGTCCAGTTCGTCTCGTCGAGCGCCCGGATCAGCTCCAGTTCTCCCGCCGGATCGATAGCGTCGTCGTCAGTTCCAAGCTCCGCTGCCATCGCCATCAGTTCATGCGCTTGTGCAATCAGACGTGCCGCAAGATTGCGATGCTCAACGGTTCTGGCAGCGACATCTGCGCGGCCATTTGTCACCTTGATTGCCAGATTGCCGGTCAAAGCCGTCATCTGTTCGCCCCCGAAAATGCCCCGGCCCACCGTTGCCGTAGCGGCAGATCGGCTTGGCCCCGGCGCAGGGGTATCAACTGGGTGAAAAGTCGCGGCATTGAGATCGGTCGGAAATCGAGCGAGTTTCCTTCAGATTGAACCGACTATGTCGGAAAATCCCGCAGGTGCGGCTTCGTATTTCCGCGGTTATCCCGGCAGCGCTGGCTAAGTGGTGGCCCGAAATTTACATCCGTAACGGCGCAGTTTCGATCCGGTCGTGGACCTTAGGCCAGCCGATCATGCTTCCTGACAAGGCGAGGGTGGCCAAAGTGGGCATGAATCGGCAATTCCGACCGAATCGCGGCAGGTCCAGCTTACAGCCCGGTTCGATGAACGACATTGCGCTGCGCCGTCTCGTGCTTATGTTCCTGCCATGAAATCAATTGTCGGCACCGGGATCGGCGTCAAAGTGGAACATACGTCATGAAACGCTATCACATCATCGCCGCCTTGCTGCTCGGCGTTGCCAGCGTCACGTTGGGCCCGGCGGCTTGCAAGATGAACGACGACAGTTCGTCAGTTCATGCGCCCGGAACCGCTATCGGCATCGACACTGCGGCGATGGACAAGACGGTAAAGCCCGGCGACCAGTTCTATCTTTATGCCAACGGCAACTGGATGAAGAAGACCGAAATCCCGGCCGACCGCTCCAGCATCGGCGGATTTTACATCGCCGATCAACAGACCGAAAAGCAGTTGGGCGACCTCATTGCTGACATCAACAAGGGCGATCCCGCGCCGGACAGCGACGCCGGGCGCATCAAGGCGCTGTATAGCGCCTATCTCGATGCCAAAGCCATCGACGCCGCCGGAATGAACCCGGTCAAGGCCGATCTCGCGCGGTTTGCCGCGATAACCGACATTAAGAGCTTGTCGCGCGTGTTGGGCGAACAACTCCGCGCAGACGTCGACCCGCTGAACAGCACCAACTTCAGGACTGAAAACCTGTTCGGTATTTTTGTAACGCAAGCGCTCGCCGGGGGTGAGGTCATGCCTTATGTCTTGCAGGGCGGGCTGGGCATGCCGGAGCGCGAATATTACTTGTCCGCCGATCCCAAGATGGCCGATCTGCGCACCAAATACCGCGCCTATATCACGCAACTGCTGACCGATGCCGGCGTGCCGGACGCTGATGCGCGGGCCAAGCGGATATTCGACCTCGAAATGAAGATCGCCACCGCGCATATGACGCGTGAGCAGAGCGAGGATTTCCAGCACAGCGCGACCGAATGGACCCGCGCCGACTTTGCCACCAAGGCTCCAGGGATCGATTGGGAGCAATTGTTCGCGGGCGCGCATTTGCCAACGCAGCACAAATTCGCCGCCTACCACGCCGCCGCAATCCCGCGTCTGTCGGCGCTGGTTGCCAGCCAGCCGCTGGAGGCGTGGAAGGACTGGCTCACGTTCCACCAGATCAACAGCAACGCCGATGTGCTGACCAGCAAACTCGACGCCGATCACTTCGCGTTTTACGGCACCGCCCTGCAAGGCACCGCGCAGCAGCGTCCGCGTGACAAGCGCGCGCTGGCGGCGATCAACAGCGTGTTGGGCGATGCCTTGGGCAGGCTCTATGTGCAGAAATACTTCCCCGCCTCGGCGCGGAGTGAAATTCAGAGCATGGTCGGCAATATCAAGGCGGCCTTCGCAACGCGCATCGACGGTCTGAAATGGATGGCCCCGGCGACCAAGAAGGAGGCAATTGAAAAGGTGCGGACGATCGAAGTGGGTGTGGGGTATCCCGACACCTGGGCGGATTATTCCGCCTTCACCGTTGCTCCAGACAATGCCTATGCCAATTTCGTGAATGGGCAGAAAGTCCGGTACGCGCAGCAACTCGCCAAGATCGGCAAGCCGCTGAACAAGCGCGAGTGGTGGATGAACGCGCAACTGGTCAACGCGGTGAACCTGCCGGTGCAGAACGCGCTGAATTTCCCCGCCGCGATTCTACAACGCCCATTCTTCGATCCGCGCGCCGATGCGGCGTATAACTATGGCGCGATTGGCGCGGTGATCGGACATGAGATCAGCCACAGCTTTGACAACAACGGCGCCGCGTTCGACGCCACCGGGGCCATGCGCAACTGGTGGACGCCGACCGATCTTGCGAAGTTCAAACAGGCCGGGCAGGCGCTTGCCGGGCAGTTCGATAGCTACGAGCCGTTCCCCGGCACCCACGTCAATGGCAAGCTGACCTTGGGCGAGAACATTGCCGATGTCGCCGGACTGGCGGTCGCGCTGGACGCGTACCACGCCTCGCTAAAGGGCAAGGAAGCACCGGTTATCGAGGGTTATACCGGCGATCAGCGGTTCTTCATCGCCTATGCGCAGTGCTGGGCGACCAAGATGCGCGACGAGGCGTTGCGGGCGCGGCTGGCGACTGACGGCCATTCCCCCGGCATGTACCGCGCGCTGACGGTGCGCAATCTTGACGCGTGGTACCGGGCGTTTGATGTCCAGCCCGGCGACAAGCTGTATCTGGCTCCCGATAAGCGCGTGAAGGTGTGGTAAAACGTGCGTGAACAACAATTGGTGTGTTTCACTTGGCGTTCATGCGCGCGCTGGTTATAGGCACCGCATGGTTCTTCGATCACCGCTTCGGCTCGCCCTGTTTTCCGTTGCCACTACGGCCTTGTTGCTCACCGCCGGGTGCGGCGGGCGAGGGGGCAAGAATCGCGACACCGCCTATGTCGCGCGCGATGTGGAAACGCTGTATATCGCGGCGAAAGACCGGCTCGATCGCGGCGAAACCAAGGAAGCAGCCGCGCTGTTTGATGAGGTTGAGCGTCAGCACCCCTATTCGCCGTGGGCTCGCCGCGCTCAGTTGATGAGCTCGTTCAGTTATTACGCAGGCCGCGATTATACCAAATCGATTCAGGCGGCGCAGCGGTTCCTGTCGATCCATCCGGGCAACAAGGACGCGCCTTACGCCTATTACCTGATCTCGCTGTGCTATTACGAACAGATCAGTGACGTCACCCGGGACCAGAAAACCACCCAGCAGGCGCTGACCGCGCTGAATGAAGTGGTGCGCCGTTATCCCGCCACGCAATATGCCGTCGATTCCCAGCTCAAGATCGATCTGGTCAACGATCACCTTGCGGGCAAGGAAATGGAAATCGGTCGGTTTTACGAACGCTCGGGCAAGTGGCTGGCCGCCAGCCTGCGCTTCCGCAATGTCGTGACCAACTACCAGACCACCAGCCACGCGGCTGAGGCTTTGTACCGGATTGTCGAAACCAATCTGGCGCTTGGTATCCCTGAGGAAGCGCAAAAGGCCGCCGCCGTTCTGGGGGCCAACTACCCCGGCAACGAATGGTACAACCGCGCGTTCAAGCTGATGAACAAGCACGCACCGGGTACTGAGGCTAGCTAAAGCGCGCTGCGGCGGTCGCTGTCAGCCCGCTGAGCCCGGGCGATCCAGGCCAACGTCAATCTTTGCCGATGCGTTTCTACCTGCGCGGTTGACAATTGGCACCGAGCGGCGCTTTTTGTCTTGCGATGTTGTCGCAAAAAACCCGCTACACAATCCGTGCCTTGCAGCATCTTGCCGACCGTTGGCGGCAGGGTCCGGTGCGCCTTGACGCTATTGCCGAGGCACAGAATATCCCGCGCAAATTCCTGACCGTGATCCTTTCGGAAATGGTGCGGGAAGGGCTGGTGATTTCCCACCGGGGTCGGGAAGGCGGCTATGAACTGGCGCTCGATCCGGTGGACGTCCGCTATGGTGACATTATCCGGCTGACCCGCGGCAGTCTGGCGCTGGTCCCCTGTGCGGCCCGCAACGCGCATGAACATTGCACCAATTGCCTGCCCGAAGCGGAATGCCGGTTGCGCGGGTTAATGCTGACTTTGCGCGATGAAATGGCGGCCATGCTCGACCGCATGTCACTGGCCGATCCGATCGAGGTCGAGGCGCCGTTTGCCGAAGAACGAGAACCGGCCTGAACTTTCGCTAGTCGCATAATAGCTGCAATTGGCCGCAGTAAAGCGAATCTACGATTGTCTACTAAACTGATAGAGATATAAGCGGCGCCACAGGAGGCACGCTCATGGATTCGTCAAGGTCCAGACTAACTGGCAAACCCGGCTCAGCCGATCAGACCACCGCAACTGCATTGGGGGCGGTGGCCGAAGCTTTGGCAACGATGCGTTACGGGGCAATCGAATTGACCATTCACGACGGCAAGGTCGTCCAACTCGACGTTACCGAACGCAGCCGTTTCGCCTGATCTACAGCAGCCTGCCGGACCAACCGGGGCACACAATACACACTTCACGCGGGGGCATTGCCCGCCATCACATTGATGCAGACCGGATCGCCGGATGTGTCCAATCATTTGACAGGATTGGTTATGTCTACGTTCGTCCGTTCCGGCCTGCTGGCCGCCACCGCCCTTTCGCTCGTCGCGTTCGCCGCGCCTGCTTTCGCAGCTGAGACTGCTGCGGTTGGCGATGCCGCTAAAGCCGACGCCACCGCAAATACCGCCGCAACCAGTGATGCCGCCACAACCGGCGAAACTGCAGAGCAGACCGACCTGAGTGACCGCCACGGCGAAGTCATCATCGTCACCGCCCGTCGCCGTCAGGAAACAGCCCAGGCCGTGCCGCTGGCAATTTCGGTGATCAAGGCCGACTCGATCGAATCCACCGGCAATTTCAATGTCAACAAGCTGCAGCAGCTCGCTCCGACCCTGCAGGTCTATTCATCCAACCCGCGCAACACCGCCGTTAACATTCGCGGCATCGGCGTGCCGTTCGGCCTGACCAGCGACGGCTTTGAACAGGGCGTCGGCATCTATGTCGATGACGTTTACGCCGCCCGCGTCGCATCGGCGGTGTTCGATTTCCTCGACGTTGCCCAAGTCGAAGTGCTGCGCGGCCCGCAAGGCACACTCTACGGCAAGAACACCACGGCCGGCGCAATCAACATCACCACCAACCAGCCGACCTTTGATTTCGAAGGCAAAGGCGAACTGACCTTTGGCAACTTGTCGTTCAAGCAGGCCAAGGCTGCAGTTTCAGGCCCGTTGTCAGACACCATCGCGGTGCGTCTGGCCGGGAGCTTCACCAGCCGCCGGGGGACGATCTATAACGTCACCTCGCAGCAGTGGATCAACGAGCAGGACAATCTGGGCCTGCGCGCGCAGATCCTGTTCAAGCCGAGCAGCGACCTCAGCATCACTCTGTCGGGCGATTACAGCGCGCAGGATCCCGAATGCTGCGGCACCGTTTTCGTCCGCACCGGCTTGACCCAGCGCGCCTTGTCCCGCCAGTACGACGCACTTTCAGCCGCGCAGGGTTACACCGTCGTCAGCCGCAATCCATTTGACCGCCTGACCGACCTTGATGCCCCACTCGACGCCAAGAACAAGATCGGCGGCGTCTCGCTGAAAGCCGTGTGGAACCTTGGCAGTGGCAGTCTGACCTCGATTTCGGCATGGCGTTTCTGGGACTGGAAGCCAAAGAACGATCGCGACTTCACCGGTCTGTCGATCGTCTCGGCTTCGAATAACCCATCGCAGCAAAATCAGTACAGCCAGGAATTCCGTTACAACTACTCGGGTCCAAAGCTCGACGTCGTGCTCGGCGCGTTCGGCTTCCACCAGCGGATCGACACGCAGGGAATTGAGCAGCAGGGCGTGAACGCCAGCAAGTGGAACCTGACTGGCCCGCTGGCCAATGACCCCAGCGTGCTGAACGGCCTGACCGCGCGCAACACTCAGTGGCTGAAGTCAACCAGCGCGGCGCTCTATGGGCAGGTCAGCTATAAACTGACCGACTCGCTGTCGATCCAGCCGGGCCTGCGCCTGAACTATGACAAGAAGGGAGGCTTCTATCAGCGTCGCGTTTTCAACGGCGCAGGCACTGAAATCTCGTGCTTCAACCCGGCTCCGGCAGCGGGCACGGTGCTGGCCGCGCAGTGCGGCATCTATTCGCCGCAAACCAGCGCACCCTCCGCGAGCGCGTGGAACTTCACGTATGACTTCAACGTCAACTACAAGCTGGCGCGCGATGTCCTGGCCTATGCGACGTATGCCAAGAGCTTCAAGACGCTGGGCATCAACCAGAACGGCCTGCCGACCGACTCGTCGGGCAATCCCATCACCGCTGCTGGCACGGTGAAGCCTGAATCGGTCAATCACTTCGAAATCGGCTTGAAAACTCAGTTCTGGAACCGACTGGCCACCTTCAACCTGACGGCCTTCCACACCGACATCACCAACTATCAGGTGACGGTCAGCAACGGCCAGTTCGGAGTGCTGCGCGGCTATCTGGCCAATGCCGGCAAGGTCCGTTCGCAAGGCATCGAGGCCGATTTCAAGATCCGCCCGAGCGACCGTTTCACGGCCTACGTCAACGGTGCCTATACCGACGCCAAGTACGTGAAGTTCGTCGACGCGCCATGCCCGACAGAGCTTTCCAACGTTCCCAGCTGCGACATCTCGGGCCAGCGTCTGCCGGGTGTCTCGAAGTGGGCGTTCTCGTATGGCGCGGAATACAACCTGCCGGCCAAGCTGTTTAGCAAGGACGGCCAGGTCTACCTCGGCGTGGACGGCAATTACCGCTCCAGCTTCTCGTCCAACCCGTCCGAATCGATTTACACCAACGTCGATGGCTACGCGCTGACCAACTTCCGCGCAGGCTTCCGCACCGAGGGTTTTGAAATCTACGGCTGGGTGCGCAACGCATTCGACGTCGGCTATTTCGAACTGCTGTCAGTCGCACCGAGCAACGTCGGCATGATCGCGGGACAGTTGGGCGATCCGCGCACATTCGGTGGCACGGTCAAGTTCAGCTTTTGATCGCATGATTGTGACGTCCTGCGCTGCCCTCAAAACCCTTCGTCATTGCGAGGCCAATGGCCGAAGCAATCCAGAGGGCAAAAATTGACGCTCTGGATTGCCGCGCTTCGCTCGCAATGACGAATAAGCTTTTTGACAACCTCATCGAGTGCAAAATCCCCGTCCGCAAACGCGGGCGGGGATTTTTGCACGCTATCGGGTGACTCGGGCATTTCTCTCAGCTAGAACAGCGCGCGAACATGCTCACCCGGCTCGCCATCCGTAATATCGTTCTGATCGAGGCGCTTGACCTCGATTTTTCGCGCGGGTTGGGCGTGCTGACCGGTGAGACGGGCGCGGGCAAGTCGATACTGCTTGATGCGGTCGGGCTGGTGCTGGGCAACCGGGCCGATTCCGGACTGGTGCGTGCCGGTGAAGACAAGGCCAGCGTTACCGCAAGTTTCGAATTCCTCATGTTGCCTCCCGGCATTAAAGGCGTGCTGGACGAGGCGGAGCTTGAGGTTGAGCCCGGGGAACCGCTGATTATCAAGCGCCAGCTGAAATCCGATGGCGGGTCTAAGGGGTTCATCAATGATCAGCCGGTCGGCGTGGCCCTGCTGCGCGAACTGGCGGGCTATCTGGTCGAACTCCACGGCCAGCACGACGATCGCGGCCTCGTCAATCCGCGCGG
>JBDUBN010000462.1:0-2452 GCA_040004085.1 Novosphingobium sp. | reverse complement strand
ATGATGACATGCCGCTGGCCGAGCTTGAGACCGCAGAATTGCTGCTCTGACTGACGCTGCGCACAAACCCTTCGCGGGTCACCGGTAGCGCGCGAGTGCGTCATTCACCCGTTCACGGGCAGCGGCCAATGGATCGATTTCACCCAGCAGACGAAACGTCCCGTTCAATGTGAAAAAACAGTGACCATGCACCGTTGCCAGCAGTGACCGGGCCAATGGACGTGCCTGTGCGGCATGCCGGGATGGCAGCACCGCGGTCAGTTCTCTGACGATAACTTCGGTGATTTCGGTCACCTTGGCCTGATAAAATTCTGGCGTAGGCTGATCGTCGGCCAAACGAAAATCATACAGCGCAGTCCAGGCATGGCGGTGGACCACGGCAAATTCGAAATAGGCATCAATAGCAACGCGCAGACGGTCCTCGGTGATGCCATGCAGCCGGCTTTCCAGATAGTCCAGCCAGAGGTCTAGCGTGCGGCCGTTGATCGCCATGATTAGCTGGTCATAAGAGCCGAACACATTGTAGATCGTGCCGATCGAATAGCCGATCCGCTTGGCTACCTCACGCGCTGAAAAATGGGCGAAGCCGACTTCGCTGATCTGCCGGTGGCCTTCTGCCACGATCATTTCTCGCAATTCGGGGCGGGAATGTTCTGATCGGCGGCCCATGACTATTCAGCCTTGCGAATGAAGGGATAGCGCAACTGTGCCAGATAGCCGCCCGGCACTTCTTCGGGAACACCATAGCCTTTTGGCCAAGCGCTGTCGGGAAAATAGCTCGTGCCAAATATCCGGTCGATCACCGGAAAATGGATGGCAAAGTTCTTGTCTACGCCTTCGGCCTCCATCGCATGGTGCCAGTGGTGAAAGCGGGGGACGACCAGCCATTCGCCCAACCGGTTGAAATCCCCGCGCAGATTGGCGTGAACCAGCGAGGCATAGACATAGACCAGGCCGACATAGGCCTGCATCACCGAAGGCAGGAAGCCGAGCGTCAGCAAGGGGAGTGAGGTCACGCCGCGCAGCAGAATGATCTCGACAAAGTGCATCCGCGCACCCGCCAGCCAGTCCATCGATTTGGCGCTGTGATGTACCGCATGGAAACCCCACAGGAACGGCACCTTATGGAACATCCGGTGGAACCAGTATTGCGCCAGATCGGTCAGCACCATGGCGAGCACAAATTGTACGCCCCACGGCAGGCCCGATACAGCGGTGCGGATACCATCCATCCAGCCCACATGCGCATTGATATAGCTCGATGGGGCGAGGGCGAGGAAGGTTATCAACTGCACCAGCATCGAGCTGAGCAGATAGTAGAACAGATCCTCACGCCATTCGCTGCGGAACAGGCGCTGGCGGGCATTACGAGGGAACATTCGTTCTATCGGCGCGAACATCAGTCCGGTGGCGACCATGTTCACGGCGAAGAAATCGACGCCAAAGAAAATGCCCCAGTCATGGGTTTCATGTGGTTGCACCGCTGCGCCGCCAAATATCGAAGCGGCCAGCGCGATAAGCAGCGCGGTCATGCCCAGCGCCTTGCGCGGGCGCAGCAGCAGGCTGAGCAAGGCAAGAGCATAAGCGCTGAGCAACAGGCCATGGACCAGCAGCCGGAAACTCGTCCATCCGCGCAGCAGTTCTAGTTCGGGCATGGCAAAAAGGCCGGGCCAGCGCAGCGCGCCGACAAAGCACAGGCCGACAATGGCCAGAAGAATCGCAAAAAAGCCAGAAAACCAGCCCGTACCAAATCCGCGCGCCTCAATCGGTGCTTCCAGATCGCGCCGCAGATTGCCCCAGAATTTTGCCTGCATTGTCATGCCTCCCGTATCGCAGATGTGCAGCTTTCTAGCTTTAAGGCGAGGCTAAATGGTTAACTGAACGCTGTCTATTATTTTAATTGAACATTGATTATTTAAGCGTAGAGTGCCATTCAAAGGGGTTCCGGTTATGGGGTTCATTGGTTTCCTGTTGTTCGTGCTTGGCGGCGCCTTGCTGTTAAACACACGTTCGCAAATGTCGCGGGTGGAGCACCGCTTGCGGCTGGTCGAGGAAGAACTGCGGCGGTGGATTGCAGCAGGTGGCCCACCGGTAAAGGTACAGCGTCTGCCGGTTGCGGAAGTCTGGACGCCAAAGGTTGAGCCGGAACGGGTGCCAGAGCCGGAAACGACACCAGAGCCGACGCCAGTAATTCCGGTCAAACCAGTAGTTCCGGTTGAAGACGAGCCGCTGTCGCCGCCCGTTGCCGCAGCAGTAGAAGCGCAACCTGAGCCTGAAGTTTTCCCAGTTGTGCCCCAAGTCATCCCGGCAATGGCATGGCGCTCACCGGACGCCAAATTGGTGCAAGCTACCGAGCAAGCGCCGGAGTCTGTAATTGCTGCTCTGCCCGAACCAGAGGAGTCCGCGCACTCCGCCCCGCCAATGCAGCGCGCAGCGATCAATTTTGAGGAAC
>JBDUBN010000096.1:0-8210 GCA_040004085.1 Novosphingobium sp. | reverse complement strand
CTAGGCCGGTGCCTCGACTGCGTCTTGCGCCGGGGTGCCGCAGGTCATGCAATAGCGGAAGAACGCCATCTTGCGCGTGTCGCACTTGGGGCAATGGTTGAACAGTGTCATGCCGCAATGGACGCAAAAGTTCGATTCGGCGCCCTCGGTGGTGGCGGTCGGACGGTCGCAGCCGGGGCAGACCTTGGCCGCCATTTTCTTGAACGCCTCGTCATGGCTGACCAGCTTGCGGCGTTCCTGTTCGGCCTGCTGTTCAACCTCCTGCCGCTGGGCGAGGTAATTGCGCATGTTCTTGATCAGGAAATGTCCGGCCGCCAATGTCAGGACGATGCCGACGATATAGCGGATATAGCCGCCGTAACTGGGCAGATAAGGCACCAGTTCGACAAAGAACACGAACACCGCCGCCAGCACGAATCCGCGCATCAAGGGCCAGCTATCGCTCTTGCGCTTCTTGGCCACCATCCACACGGCAACGAGCAGCATCGGTAGGGTAATCAACAGCCGCAGCCCGAAAACCCGCAGTTCCTGCGCGAATTGTGCGCGCTCCAGGGCGGGGGCGGCGGCGTATTCAAGTTGGGCCTGCCGATCATTCAGCGCGGCTTCCTGCTGCTCCAGCGGCACTCGCTCGGAATCGAGCGCGTCGATGGTCGATTGGACTGTGCGCTCATTGGCCTTGAGCTGTTCAAGCGCACGGGTGCGCGACAGGACTTCGGGATCCTGCTGGGGGTTGGTGGTGGCGGTGCGCGCCGCGATCCATGCCTGGAATGTCTCGGTGCCGGTGGCGGAGGCCTTCTGCGCCTGTTCCAGCTGCATCCGGGCGATCTGCAACTTGTCGTCGATTTCACCGCGTTTGAGCGCGATTGTCTTGAGCTGGGCGTTAAGGTTTCGCTGTGCTGCGCTGTCCACCGCCGGGGCGGACATGACGCGCTGTTCCACTTGCGGCAGATCGCCAATGACCAGATTGCCCAGCCCGACGATGAAACCCGCAAAGACCACAGAAACGATCCACAGCACGATGCTGTAAGCCCGTTCGGGCACCCGCACACCTTTCATAACCCGTTCCCCTGCCCGCTGAATGCGCGAAAGCTAGGGGCTGGCGGGCGGAGTGTAAAGCGCGGCCACCGCAACGCAAAAAAGGCGGAGCCTTGCGACCCCGCCTCTTGCGTATTCGATAATGTGCCGCGCTTACTTCGTAGCAGGAGCCGATGCAGCGGCAGCCGGGGCCGCAGCAACTGCAGCGCCCTTGGCATCGGCGGCAGGCGCGCCAGCGGCCGGTGCGGCGGCAGCGGGAGCAGCCGGCAGCGGCAGGTTGGAGCCCTGCGTGTTGAGGTAAGCGATCACATTGGCGCGATCAGCACCGTCGTCCAGACCGGCGAAAGTCATCTTGGTGCCAGCGGCCATCGACTTGGGATGCTTCAGCCAATGATCAAGGTTAGCCCAATCCCACTTGCCGCCAACCTTTTTCAGATCGTCAGAATAGGCAAAGCCCGTCGAAGCCACCGCACGGCCAACTACGGCGTACAGGTTCGGCCCGATCCCGGCAGCCCCGCCCGCAGTGTCTGTGTGGCACGACGTGCACTTCTTGAAAGTGTTCGCGCCCTTGGCCGGATCCGCGGCGGCAAGGCGTGCCTCGATCGGCTCTTCCGTCGCAGCGGCTCCACCTTCGTGGACAACGCCCGCGATCTCGTAGCCCATCTTTTCAGGGCGTTCGTTCTTGTCCGCCATAAAGTAATGCGCAGACAGGCTGGACAAGCCCAATGCGATGATGCCCGAAAACAGCACCCAGCCTGCAGTAGTGTTGGTACGATCGTCCATCGAAAGTAGCCCCGAAAGTTTGCCCCGAAATGTGTCACCTCGGCGTTCGCCCCGCGCTCTAGTGAGCGACACGGCCAAGCGCAAGAGCCATTGCGGCTTTGTGCGGACACGATTAAGCGCGGCCCCATGCACAGCTTTCCCCAGCCCGCCCTAGTTCTGGTCGATGAACTGACCCGCGCCGCCGCCGCCAATCCCGCGCGGGCGGTAACTTTTCAGGGCGCGCCGGGCTGCAACAGCCACCGCGCGGCGCTGGAATATGCCCCGGATTGCCTGCCTATTCCGTGCTTCAGCTTTGAAGACGCGCTCGATGCCTTGAAGGACGGTCAGGCTGACAGGGCGATGATTCCCATCGAGAATTCGCAGCACGGGCGAGTGGCAGACATCCATTTCCTGCTGCCCGAGAGCGGGCTGCACATCGTTGGCGAGTATTTTCTGCCGATCAGTTACGCGCTGATGGGGATAAGTGACGGCCCCTTCGCCGCCGCTTATAGCCACCCCCAAGCGCTGGGCCAGACGCGCAATTACTTGCGGGAGCGCGGAATTGTGCCGATGGCCTATGCCGATACCGCAGGCGCGGCGGCATTTGTGAAGGAACAGGGCGACGTGCAGGCCTGCGCCATCGCCCCGCGAATCGCTGCCGAACTCTATGGACTGAAGATCGTTGCCGAAGCGATCGAGGATGCGGCCGACAATACCACGCGCTTTGTCGTCCTCGCCCGCAAGCCGCTGGATGCCAAGGAACTGGCCGGATGCCCTGCGATGACCACGCTGGTGTTCGAGGTGAAAAACACTCCGTCAGCGCTATATAAGGCTCTGGGCGGCTTTGCCACCAATGGCGTCAACATGACCAAGCTGGAGAGCTATCAAAAGGGCGCCAGCTTTGCCGCGACGATGTTCTATGCCGACATCGTTGGCTCGCCGGGCGATTCCGCGGTTGACCTGGCGATTGAAGAACTGGCGTTCCACTGCAAGGACTTGCGCGTGCTAGGCACATATCCGCAGGGCATGGTCCGGGGATAGCTTGCGCGGCCTGCACTCGCGTGGCACCTAACTCCGCGTGAGTGGAGGACCAGCCGCAGTTCAGGATACCGGAGCCAGCGATGCGCTGCGTGATTGGCAGAGCGTGCGCGACGCCGCCGATATTCAATACGCCCCGGTCAAGGCTGTCCCGCAAGTGCCGCCCAAGTTTCCTTCATGGCTGGAAGCGCTGGGACGATTCCTCAAACGCCTTCTGGAGCCGATTGGCGAAGCGATTGGCGTGTCATGGCCGATCCTGTCCAAGGTGATGCTGGCGCTGGCGGTGATCGCGCTGCTGTTCGTGGCGTGGCGACTGCTGTCGCCGCTGCTCGGCTATCGCCGCAAACCCAAGGCAACGAAAGAACCGGAATGGGCACCCGATCATGCCGCCGCACTGGCTCTGCTGGACGATGCCGACAAACTCGCCGCGCAGGGTCTTTATAACGAGGCGGCGCATTTGCTGCTGATGCGCAGCGTTGGCGAAATCGCCGCCGCCCGGCCAGACTGGCTGCATCCCGCCAGCACCGCGCGCGAGATTGCCCAGCTTACCGGCTTGCCAGACCGCGCTCGCAGCGCCTTTGCCCAGATCGCAGCGCTGGTGGAACGCAGCCTGTTTGCCTTGCGCGCGCTGGAAGCGGCGGACTGGCAGACGGCCCGCGCTGCTTACGCCGATTTTGCGCTGGCAGGGCTCAAATGAACGGCGTTTCCCCCACATCGACCAGCCCATTTTCGGTGCGCGCGGTGCTGATCATGGTCGTGTTCGGCGCGGCGGTATTTGTCGCGCTGCTGTTCATGATCGGCTCGGGCATGACCGGCGCTGATACCAACAACGGCGGCGATCATGTCGGCGGCAAGGGGCTGAACGGTTATGCCGCGCTGGCGCTGCTGCTGGAAAAGCAGGGCTACGACGTCAGCCGCGCACAAACGCTGTCAGGGCTGAACAAGCCCGGCCTGCTGATCCTGACCCCGCCCGCCAATACCGATGGCAAGGAAATCGCCAAGATCGTCGATGCTCGGCGCAATATCGGCCCGACGCTGATCGTGACGCCTAAATGGCAGGCGATGCCCGCGAAACTGTTGAATAAATCGGCCAAGCGGGGCTGGGTCGGGCTGGCGGGCACCAATACGCCGAACTGGCCGGGGTTTCTGGACGATGTTGGCGTCGGCATTGTCAAAGACTCGACCGGAAAATGGACCGCGCCGGGCCTCAGCGGCGCGCTGCCCGACAAGAACCAGATCGAGGCGGGCAAGGGCAAATCGCTGGTACCGCTGGTCATGACGCGCGGCGGGCACTTGCTGGCGGCTTATGTCGCAGACCACGGCTATTATCCGACGCTCGATGCCCGCTCGCTCGACAATTACGATTCGTCCGGTGGTGATGACGACAAGATCTATCCGCTGGTCGTGGTGTTTGAACCCGACTTGCTGGACAACTTCGGCATGGCTGACCGCAATAACGCAATCGGCGCGCTGGCGCTGGTGCGCGCGGCGGCTGGGGATAGCGGCAAGGCGGTGACGTTCGACCTCACCCTGCCCGGCTTCAAGCGCAATGCCAATTTGCTGACGCTGGCGTTCAAGCCGCCATTCCTCGCCGCGACGCTATGCCTGCTCTTGGCGGCGCTGGCGGTGGGCTGGCGAGCGTTCCAGCGCTTTGGCCCACCGACGGTGCCCGTCCGCGCGATAGCGTTCGGCAAGACCGCGTTGGTGGCCAATGCCGCTGGCCTCATCCGCCGCAGTGGGCGCCTGCACTTGCTCGGCGCGCCCTATGCAGCGCTGGTGCGTGAGCGGCTGGCGCACGAGTTGGGTCTGCCGCGTCATGCCGATGCAAACGCCACCGAGGCCGCGATTGACCGCGCGCTGGCAGCACGCTCACCTGAAAGTCCGCCGTTTTCCACTACCGCCGCGCATCTGCGCAGCGCCCGCCGTCCGGCCGAATTGCTCCGCGCCGGACAGGCTCTCCATGCCCTTGAAAGGATGCTGACTCGATGAGCGAAATCTCAACGCTGACCCTCGATCAGGTCGGTCAACTGGCCGAGGCGATACGCGGACAGGTTGCCAAGGCGGTGGTCGGCCAGACCGAAACCGTCGACCAACTGCTGGTGGCGCTGATGGCGCAAGGACATGTGCTGCTCGAAGGCCCGCCGGGCACCGCCAAGACGCTGCTGGCGCAGTGTTTTGCCGCTAGTCTTGGCCTGCATTTCGGCCGGATCCAGTTCACGCCGGACCTGATGCCGGGCGACATTCTGGGCTCCAACCTGTTCAACTTTCAGACCAGCCAGTTCACCCTGACGCGCGGGCCGATCTTTTGCGATCTGCTGCTGGCTGACGAGATCAACCGCACTCCGCCCAAGACTCAGGCCGCGCTGCTGGAGGCGATGCAGGAGCGCCGGGTGACGCTGGACGGCGAAACCCAGATGCTACCCGCGCATTTCACCGTGGTTGCTACGCAGAACCCAATCGAGAGTCAGGGCGTCTATCCGCTGCCCGAAGCGCAGCTTGACCGGTTCCTGTTCAAGCTGCTGATCCCCTATCCCAGCCTTGAGGAAGAGGCGCGAATCGTCGCGCGCTTTGGCGAACGCACCGGATCACCGCGCCCCGCCGATTTCGGCATCGAGGCGGTGACTGACGCGGGCATGCTGGCGGCCGCAGCGACAACGGTCAAAACCGTCAAGCTAGCCGACAGTGTGGTCGATTACGTGGTCCGACTGGTGCGCGCAACGCGGGACAGCGCCGATCTTTCCTCTGGCGCAAGCCCACGCGCGGCGGTTTTGCTGGCCAATGCCGCACGGGCACGGGCGGCCTTGGCAGGGCGCGATTATGTCTTGCCCGATGACGTCAAGGCGCTCGCCACCGCCGTCCTGCGTCACCGCCTGCTGCTGAGCCCTGCAGCCGAAATCGAGGGCAAACAGGTCGAGGCGCTGGTGGCCGAACTGGTCGCACAGACAGAAGCGCCGCGTTGATTGGCAAGGTGATCGTCCCCACCTCCCGCGCCGTAATCCTGATCGCGCTGGCGGCGCCGGTGGCCTTGCTTATCGCCGCCATAGCGCCCGGCGCATGGGTCGTCGCGCCAGCGCTGGGCGCGACATTGCTGGTGCTGATTCTGGCCGATGGCTTGGCCGCCGGGCCATTGCAGGAACTCAAACTTATCGCACCCGCCGATTGCGAAGTCGGCGAACCCGGCCAGATCATTGCGCTGGCCGACTTGCCGGGCCGACTGGTGTCACGGGTGGAAATCGCACTGGAGGTCGACCCCCGGCTGGTTCCCGGCGGACGGCTTGCCTTTGCGCTGGTTCGCGATCCCGGCAGCGACACCTGGCAGGGCGGAGCCGCGTTCACCCCCGTTCGGCGCGGCACTGGCCAAATCGCGCACGGCTGGTTGCGGTGGCAAGGGCCGCTGGGGCTGGGCGCACGGCAAAACGCACGCGCGGTCGGTCGTCCGGTACGCGTCTGGCCGAACCTTGCGCCGGTACGCTCGCCCGCCTTGCAGGCGTTCTTGCGCGACGCCCAGTTCGGCATGATCGCCCGCCGGATGCGCGGCGAGGGCACCCAGTTTGAGGCGCTGTCCGAATATACCCCCGGCATGGACCGCCGGCGGATAGACTGGAAATCCTCTGCCCGTCACGCGCATTTGTACGCCAAGGAATACGAGGCCGAGCGCAACAATCAGATCGTCTTCGCCTTCGATTGCGGACAGGCGATGTGCGAACCAGTGGCCGGCTTGCCGCGCATTGATCGGGCAGTGTCCGCCGCGCTGGCTACGGCCTACGTCGCGCTGAAAGGCGGGGACCGCGTCTCACTGTTCGGCTTTGCCGCCAAGCCCGAACTGGCAACCCCATTTGTCGGCGATGCGCGCGATTTCCACCGGTTGCAAAGCGCCGCGGCCGGTCTGGATTACCATGCCCAGGAGCCGAACTTTACCCTCGCGTTGGCGACTTTGGCCGGGCGATTGCAGCGCCGCTCGATGATCGTGGTGTTCTCTGACTTTACCGACCCGACAAGCGCCGAACTGATGCTGGAAAGCGTCACCCGGCTGGTCAAACGCCATCTGGTGCTGTTTGTCACCATGGCCGACGCCGAGCTGGAAGGCTTGGCCGCCGCGCCGCCCATCGGCATGGGTGAACTGTCGAGCGCGGTGTCCGCCGACGCGCTGCTGCGCCAGCGCGCGCTGGTGATCCGCCGCTTGCGCCAGATCGGCGTCGAAGTGGTCGAGGCGCGGCATGACCTCATCGGCAACCGCCTGATCGACGCCTATCTGGCGGTGAAGCGCAAGGGAGCAATCGGCTGATGGCCTTGGCAGCGACCACTCGGCTGGCGGGCCTGTTTGGCGGCAAGGCAGCCGCCGTGCAGGACGCCGCGATCGCCGCCGCGGCGTTGCGTTCCGACCGGTTTCGGCAAGAGCGTGAGGGCGATTGGCAGCGGCTGGAAGCCATCGTCCGCCGCATGGAAGCGGGCCGCCTGCGCGGCATTTCCGACGATGACTTGCTCGCCCTGCCGGTGCTGTACCGCACGGTCGCGTCCAGTCTGTCGGTGGCGCGCGAAACTTCGCTCGACGCGGCAACGCTGGCCTATCTGGAAGGGCTGGTGCAGCGCGCGTGGTTTCAGGTTTACGGGCCGCGCCAGTCGCTCGGGGGCTGGCTGCGCCAGTTTCTGGGCGGCGGCTGGTCGGCGGCGGTGCGGGCGATCTGGCTGGATTTGCTGATCGCGCTGGCGGTGATGGTCGCGGGAACCGTGGTTGGCTGGCTCTTGGTGGCCAGCGATCCTGACTGGTATTATGCGCTGGTCCCCGGCCAATTTGCCGATGAGCGCGCGCCCGGTGCCACTCGCGCCATACTGCACGGAACGCTGTTTGGGCATGGCCAGCAGGATGCGCTGTCGGTTTTCTCGGCCTATCTGTTCAGCAACAACGCGCAAGTTTCAATCCTCGCCTTTGCGCTGGGTTTTGCCTTTGGGATCCCCTCGCTGCTGATGCTGGTGCAGAACACCGCCACTTTGGGGGCGATGCTGTGGCTCTATCATGGACAGGGGCTGACACTGGACGTGGTCGGCTGGCTCTCCGTCCATGGCACGACCGAGCTTTCCGCCATCCTGCTGGCAGGCGCGGCTGGCTTACATGTCGGGCGCAGCATGGCGTTTCCCGGTGACCGTCCGGTCATGGTCGCCGTCGCCGAAGCGGGCAGGCGCTCGGCGACCGTCATGGCCGGGGTCGTGCTGATGTTGATCGTTGCCGCTATTCTGGAGGCATTCGCCCGGCAGTTGATTGACAATACCCCCGGCAGGCTGGCCGTTGGCGGATCGATGCTGGTGTTCTGGATCGCCTATTTCTTCGCCCTCAGACCCAGCAGCGGGGCCAGACCATGAACGCCGCCGTTGCACGG
>JBDUBN010000001.1:0-70277 GCA_040004085.1 Novosphingobium sp. | reverse complement strand
TCGGCGAGTGCCTCTCCCATTTCGTCGTTAAGCGGTTGCTTGCTCTCGGCCAAGGTGCCGTCGAGGTCGAAGGCGATAAGCTGCTTCATTCAGGACCATCCTTGCGATGTAATTGCTACCGCGTTCCAGTCAGCGCCTCGAACCCAGAGATCACGTCGAAGAGTTCTTCATCGATGCTACTCTGGCGCAACTGATAGAAGTTGCCGTGGAGTTCCTCCACCAATTCGTTGATGTTCTTGTCGGCCCGTTCCATTGCCGCGAGGCGGCTCGCATTCTCACTCGCCAGAGATTCGGCGCAGGCCTGGAAGAGCGAGATGAAGAGATACTCGCGAATGAGCCCGCGTAGCGTCGAAGGGACGGTGCCCATGACCTCGGGCAAATTGGCTGTCGGCCAACTGCCTTTGGCCAGATCTTGCTGCCATTGCGCATCGAGCGGCAACAGCCGCTGACTGGCTGGTTCGTAGAGTGCGCTAGTCAGCGGTCTATTGTGGAAGACCCAGATAGAAGTCTTCTCGCCGTCGCCCTGATGCGCTTCGGTTTCTATTTGGATTTGCCCGATGAGTGGTGTGATGGCCTCAACGGAGTTCGGCACGGCGAAGAGTCCTGCCGGCGGCAGGCCGGCGTCCTCCAGGCGCGCATGGACGCGTTCGCCGACGGCCCAGACTTGCGCCTTTCCGGGCAGTGCTGCGAGGGTCTTGATCGCATAATCAGCTACAACGTCGTTGAATTGCCCGACCAGTCCCTGGCCTGATCCGAACACGATCGCCCTGACCGCGCCGGTATCGATTGGTGATTTCCGACCCGCCGAATTGGCTGTCGGCCAGCTTTCCCGAAAGCACGCGCCCAGTCCCAACTCTACAGTCCGATAATAGTCGGCCAATGCTCGCACTGAATTCTCGTATTGCCCGATGCTCGATGCGGCCAGGGCTTTCATCGTGCGGACAATGGATCGGAGATCGCCAGCGCTGCTGATCTTTCGGCGCAAACTCTCGTTGGTCTCGCTCATGCTCTATCCCCGGCTGCCACCCTGGGCTTCGTTGGAGTGTCTGGTTTGGCCATGCCATCAAGATCAGCCAAAGCTTTGGGTTCAGAGTCGGGCTTGGTTTGGAAAGAGGTGAGCGCTTGGCGGGCGATTTCAGTGATCGTGTTCCGGTCCTCAACGCTCAACTTGTCCGCACTTTCGAATCGTGCGCACACTTCCGCCGGTATGTTCGCCGCTACCTTTTGGACGGCCTGCTCCGCGTCCGGCATCCGATCGAGCGGCACTGGATCAAAAAGACCGCCAGTCAATGCCAGCAACACGGCAATCTGCTCGGGCACGGATAGCGGCTTGCCTTCTCCTTGTTTTAGGCAGGCGCGAATGCGCCGCCCGTGTTCAATAATCTTGCGGGTGTCTTCTTCTAGCCGGGCGCCGAACCGGGCAAAGGTCTCCAGTTCTTCGAATTGCGCGTAGGCGAGTTTGAGGTCGCCGGCCACGGCACGGTAAGCCGCGCGCTGCGCTTTGCCGCCGACGCGCGAAACGGATTTGCCAACATCGACGGCAGGAAGAACTCCCAATTCGAACAGTGAGGGCGAGAGATAGATTTGCCCGTCCGTGATGGAAATCAGGTTGGTGGGAATATAGGCTGATATGTTCTGCGCTTCGGTTTCGATGATGGGCAGCGCCGTGAGGGAGCCGCCACCGAGTTCCTCGCGCAAGTGCGTCGCACGTTCGAGCAGCCGCGCATGTATGTAAAAGATGTCGCCGGGAAAGGCTTCACGCCCGGGGGGACGCCGCAGCAGCAATGACAGCTCGCGATAGGCACGCGCATGATGTGTTAAATCATCATAGATGATCAGCACGTCGCGGCCTTGCTCCATGAAATATTCCGCAATGCTGGTCGCAGCGTAAGGGGCGATGAACGCGAGACCCGGCGGGTCGTTGCCCTCGGTCACGACAAGCACAGTGTGATCCATCGCGCCCTGTTTCCGTAGGGTTGCCACCGCCTTCGCGACGGCGGACGCGCGCTGACCGATGGCGCAATATACGCACAGCACATTCTTATCGCGCTGATTGAGGATGGTATCGATCGCGATGGTGGTCTTGCCTGTCTGGCGATCTCCGAGAATCAGCTCGCGCTGACCGCGCCCGACCGGAATCAACGCATCAATGACCTTGATCCCTGTCTGGAGAGGCACCGTAACCGGCGCGCGATCCATGATATGCGGCGCAGTGCGCTCGATGGGGCGGCGCTCGAGGGTAGCCACCGGCCCTTTGTCATCGAGTGGCCGGCCAAGCGGGTCGATGACACGTCCCAGCAAAACGTCGCCCACCACCACATCCATGACCCGGCCCGTGCGCGTGACTTCATCGCCGGCGTTCAGATGCCAGTATTCGCCGAGCAACACGACGCCGACTTCGGCCTCGTCTACATTGAATGCCATGCCAAGCAAATCGCCCGGAAATTGCACCAATTCTTCAAACCCCACTCCGGGGAGCCCGGACACTTTCGCGATGCCGGTGGCGATGCTGGTGATGGCGCCCACCTCGCGCGGCGTCAGTTCCGCCGTGAATGCTTCCCGCGCCTCGCCTATGCCAGCAAACGTGCGGTCGAAGACACTTTCCAAGCTTTCAGGCTCGGTGCTCATGGACGCTTCGCTTTGAGCTTGGGCTCTTTCGGCTTCGAAATGCGCTTGGCCTTCCTCTTCGGAGCGGGTTTGGGTTCAGGCTTTGGCTCGGCTTTCGCTTCGGATTTGTGCTTCTCTTTCAGAAGCTCACCGACGCCCTTTTCCAGCGAGGCAAGGTAATCCGCGATACTCCAGGCAACTTTTTGCCCGCTCGCGATAATTTCTATCCCGCTGACCAAGTCGGGCGCGGTCTCGAACCGGACTTGAATATCGACGGCAAAAATCTCGTTGAGCGCTTTCAGGACTACCGAGCGTTGTGCTTCTAGTAGGTCAAACGCGCTGCGTATGAGCACGGGCTCGGAGGCGGCCTTGAGCGCTTCTCCAAAGCCCTTCTTTGTCTTGCCGTCCATTGATCGCAGGCGATGGGTGAACACCTTGATCATGCATTCTTCCAGACTCGTCGCCGCAAGGTCCCTCAAAACTTTGCGTGCGATGGCAAACACTTCCCGCTGGGTTCGGTTGCGGATGGCTTGATTGAGATTGGCGGCGTCGCTTTGCAGCGCCTCCTGTCGCTTGACGCTCAGGGTGTAGGCTGCCTTTCGTGCCTCATCGAGAAGTCGCTCACGTTCGGCATTTGCTTCTCCCGTCGCCTTGATCAAGAGGTCGGCGCGCTGGCGGTCGAACACTTCGTTCTTATGCTCGAACTCATCGCGCTCTTTTTGTGCTTCAGCCTTTTTTGCGTCAGCGTCCGCGAGTTCCGCGGCGATCCGCTTCTCGCGCGCATCCACGGCGTTAAGGATGGGCTTGTAAAGATAGCGCTTCAGCAACCACACCAGGATGATGAAGTTGAGCGCCTGAGCCCCGACCGTGAACCAATCGATGAGCATCAATTACTTCCCTGCGGCATGGGCGATGACGTAATTCCAGAACGGATTGGCGAAAATCAGAATCATCGAGACCACGAAACAATAGATCGCAATAGACTCGATCATCGCCAGGCCCACAAACAGGGTGCGAGTGATCGTCGTTGCGGCATCGGGCTGCTGCGCCAGAGAACTCAATGCGGTGGCAACCGCACGGCCTTCGCCGAGCGCAGGCCCGATACTTCCCAGGGCAATCGTCAAGCCCGCCGTGACGATTGAAGCGATGGCAATGAGCGTCATGCTATCCATAGTATCTCCTATTGCTGCCGTTGTTCATGTTTTGGCTACGGCGTCTGGGATTGGCTTCGCCCTGCGTCCCCGCGTGGCGGCCGCGATATAAACTGCAGCCAGGATACTGAAGATGTAGGCCTGCACCATGCCGGTGAGCAGACCAAGCGCACTCATGGCAATCGGGAAGATGAAGGGTGTGATGGTCAGCAGTATGGCGAGAATCATCGTCCCGCTCATCATGTTGCCGAACAGGCGAACTGCCAGCGCCAGCGTGCGGGAGAGTTCGCTGATGATGTTGAACGGCAGCATGATGATCGTCGGCTCGACGTAGGACTTGAGGTAACCCCTCAGCCCCTGCTCCTCGATGCCGAAAAACGGCACTGCCACCAACACACATAGGGCGAGCGCCGCGGTGGTCGAAAGCGAGCCCGTTGGCGGCTCGTAACCGGGAATGACGGTGCAGAGACTGGCCAGCACAACAAACAGAAATAGCGTCCCCAGAAAGCCGATGTATTTCTGCGGGTTGTTGAGCCCAACGTCTTCGATCTGCTTCACGATGCCGGTGACAACAATCTCAAGCAGATTCTGCCAGCGGGAGCGCTGCAATTCCGTGGAGAGATTGCGGGTGATGAGCATTGAACCGACGACCAGCACGAACATCAGTCCCCAAGTGAACACAATCGTGCCGTTGAGTTTGAGGAACCCGTGCTGCCAGAAAATCATCTGATCAGGGCTAAGGCGCATAGTTAGTCTCCGCTGCCCGGGCTTGATGGAGTTCGTTGGGCGTGCGCGTCAGAAACTTAATGGCGAGGCGTCCCAGGACAAAGCCAAGCAGACACAACAACCACCGCCGCCAATCCTCGCGCCCAACAAAATAAAATCCCGTCAGCACAATGCCCGTCCGCAGCAGCATGCTGCCGAAGAACCACAGCCCCGGCTGTGGAGATGAAAGGCCCTTGATGACTGTCCACCAAAGGCCTCCAAAGAAAAATGTGCCGAGCAACAGGCCTACCGCCAAGGCTGGTGCCAGGATCAAAATTTCATTCATCGCTCTCTTCCTGTTCGTCCCGCATCTCCCGGTCTTCCTTAGCCACCCAGTGCCAAGCGTTCAGACAGCCGAGGGCAAGCCCAGCCATCAGCAATGCCAGTGTCCAGGCGTGCTTGCCCGGATGGTGTTGGTCGAGCCAGATGCCGAGTGCCGCTCCGAGTAGCGTCGGAACAACTACCGACCAGCCGATCAGTCCCATCATCCCCAAACCAAACCAGACGCCCTGTCCGGCATTGCGCCGCGCCTTGAGCTTGCGCGCGGCCTTCGCGCCAACCGTATCACCGAGAGTCGACTTCGGCTTCGCGACCTTGTCTTGGCGTTCATCGGTCATGGTGAAGGCTCGCCATGCGGCGGACGAGATCGCCTTCCAATTTTGCCAATACGGAACGTACGCTTTGCTCTTGCTCATCCAAAGTCAGAAACTCTCGCTCCACCGCCTCGCGTAACTGGCCGAGATCGGCTCCGCTCAGTGCCCGACGGACGGATACGAAAACGTCCGGACCGGTCTTGACGAGCACCCCTTCATCGACAGCCAGGAAGACTTCGCCGTCAGATTCCGTTTCATAGGTCAAAATTCCGGGTGCCAGCGCTGCCACACAATCAAGCCGGTGCGGCAGGAGCCCAAACGAACCCTTATGCGTCTCGGCAACGATGCGCGACACGCCGGTCTTCTCGGCGAATATCTGGAACGGCAAGAGCACCTTAAGATTCATCGGGGCCGCCAGCATGTTCGAGCTCGGGCCGAGGTCGCGCTCCGACATTTAGCTGTGGCTCCGATATGGCTTTGGCCTGCGAACCAGCCACATCCTTGGATCCCGGCTTGGTTACCGGCACCACCGATTTTGCCTTGGCATGCGCTTCGTCGATCGTCCCGATCATGTAGAGCGCGCTTTCCGGATAGTCTTTGAATTCATCGTTCATAATGCGCTCACACCCGTCCAGCGCGTCCTTGAGGCTGACGAGCTGTCCCTTGAGACCTGTGAACTGTTCGGTCGTGAAAAACGGCTGTGTGAGAAAACGTTCGAGACGGCGGGCACGGACGACCACGTTGCGATCCTCCGGCGAAAGCTGCTCCAGGCCGAGCATCGCGATGATGTCCTTGAGTTCGGCGTATTGCGCGAGCGTGCGCCGAATTTCCTGCGCTAGGGCGTAATGCCGTTCGCCGATGATGCCCGGCGTCGCCATCTTCGAGCTGGATTGCAGCGGGTCGATGGCCGGGAACAGACCTTCACTTGCCCGCTTGCGCGAGAGCACGATCGACGCGGAAAGATGCGAGAACGTGTGCACCGCCGCCGGATCGGTAAAATCGTCCGCCGGCACATACACCGCCTGGATGGAGGTGATGGCGCCGGTATCCGTGTTGGCAATGCGTTCTTCGAGCTGCGACAGCTCGGTGCCCATGGTTGGCTGGTAGCCTAGCCGGGATGGCATCTGGCCCATCAGTCCGGACACCTCCATGCCGGCCTGGATGAACCGGAATATGTTATCGACGAGCAACAGGACGTCGCGGTGCTCGTCGTCACGGAAATACTCTGCCATTGTCAGCGCCGCATGCCCGACGCGGAACCGGGCACCGGGGGGCTCGTTCATCTGTCCGAAGAGCATCACCATGTTCGGCAACACGCCGGCTTCCTTCATCGCATCATACAACTCCTCGCCTTCACGGCAGCGTTCGCCAATGCCGCAGAAAATGCTGACGCCCTCGTGATGACCGATCATGTTGTGGATCATTTCGGTCAGCAGCACCGTCTTACCGACCCCCGCTCCGCCGAAAAGCCCGGCCTTGCCGCCGCGCTCCAGCGGCACAAGGACATCGATGACCTTGATGCCTGTCGCAAAGACTTCCGACTTGGTGGAACGCCTCGCCAGCGAGGGCGGAGCCCGGTGGACTGAACGCCATTCGACGTCGGACAAGGCCGCTTCGCGATCTATGGTGTTGCCAAATACGTCGAACATTCGCGAGAGTACCGCTTTGCCCACCGGCGCTTTCAGCGGGCCGCCCGTGTCTTCCACCGACATGCCACGCGCGAGACCCTGCGTGGGGGTCAGTGCAATCCCGCGTACGTGCCTCGCATCCTGCTGCGCCAGTACTTCGATGACGATCTGCTTGTCCGGTCCCGTGAGAAGCACCGAGTAGATCGGCGGCAAACGCTTATCGAACCGAATGTCCACGACACTGCCGCGTACCGAAACAATGACGCCTAGATTCGATGAGCCGGACTTGCTTTTCATATTTTCTCACGACGAGACAACGTCAATTCCATCATACGCCTGTTCGCGCCGCCCGGTTCCATCCAATTTTATCTCGCCAGGCGCATTGAGCCGGGCAGCTTGAGGTCCAAAATGCCTAGCTGACGTTCAGAGCAGAATGAATCGACCAGCTTGGAGTGTTTGCAAGTAGCGCTGGGTAGACACCGCCGAGCGCGTCAATGACGTTGTGTAGGCGACTGAGCGCATTCTCATGGCCAGTCTCCCGGATCGCTCCGACGGTTCGTTGCGCTACTTTCCCGCGCCGCCATCTCGCTGGCGGCTCCGGTGCGATCACGCGCACGCGGTGCATACCCAGATCGGCTCGCACCCGACCGTCGGCATCCACGACGTGAAGCGCGTCTTCTGATGGTTGAGGGCTGCGACCCGGAAAAGCCACACCGGGCACTTTCTCGCACCCCGCAGTTACCCGGCTGCGGACCGCGTCCAAATGATCGGGTGAGCGGGTTGGGAGGACCATTCGACCTCCAGTCGCGACGCAAAGCAAGGGCCAAAGCCCAAGTCTTCGCTGATTTGAAATCCAAAACGCCATAGGAGCGAGTCCCCGAAGAGCGATTTCCTCGTCCCTTGATAACCTATCTCAAGCAAAAATGTTCAACAGAAGTATGCCAATAACCTGAAAATATATCGCGGAGGGTGCGCCTCAATCACCGGAGCGACGACGATAATTTTCCAAGCGTGGGTTCAGTTATCCAAATTCAAGCTGTTTACCCAACCAAGTACGGATTTTTCTAAGCTATTGATGTGCACGCCATGTGCCTCAAGTTCGCCAACTTCATTATCTAATTGCTTAGCAAGAAGATCGTATCTTTGCCGAAGCTCATCGGCGGTTGCCTCACGGTCCTTGTGGAATAACCCTTTCAGCTTCAATTGGTCACGTGTCTTTTCAATCCTCAACTCGATTGAATTGAGTCTGGCTCGCAAATCTTCCGTATCGTCCATGTTTCTCTCCGATTTCTTTCAGGTAATATCCACTGGATGTCCGGTAATTTCGTCGTAACAGCGTATAGCAGGTGACGGCCGACTTTGGACCCTGAGCTTAACCGATGCAACCGCTACAGGCGTCGGCAATTGGACGGGATCACCGCCGAGGAACTGTATGATCATTCCTGCTATGCCTGCATTTCCCCGCCACTTTATCGCAAGGGGCAATCAGAAGGAGCAGTCGTGCCGGTCAATGATCCGACAAAAGGTGAGGCACCTGAAGAGGACTTCATGACGCACTTGCCTCTGCTGTTGCGACCGGAGCCAGCGCGCGTCATTCTTCGCCCCTTCATACCCGCCGATGATCGCTCTCCTTCCGGCGCTGCGATTGGCTCGCGTGCGGCACGGATCGCCGAACGGATCCTGAGTCTCGATTCAATCGAACTGACGATGCGGCTCCAACGCGTGATGACGCGTTTGACCGATCGCCACCGGGATGTCGAACGCGTCCTGCAGCGACGATTTCACGAGATGACCGACCCGGCGACTGACCTGAGTTCGGTAAGCCCCGAGCAGGCTCTGCTGATCGGCGCGTATTTCACAGAGGAATATTCGTTCGAGGCGGCGGCTCTGTTCAATCCCAGCATAGTCGTGCACCCGGACCAATCAAACGTGCCGACAGGCTCCCTGCGCATCGTGCTCTCGCTCCGGGGAGTCGGCGAGGGGCACATCTCGTCGATCATCTTCCGAACCGGATTGTGGAATCCCGATGGCGAACTCTTGATCGATCCGCCAAGTGCCTGGGCGACCTCGCCACACATCGAAATGATACCCGGCGGCGCGCCTGATGACCCGGGCGTTAGGCTCTTCTACGACGGGCACGGCGATTTGTCGGAGGTGGTAGTTTTCCCGGTAACACTCAGGCAGCGGCATGGCCTCGAGGACCTTCGTCTCGTCCAGTTTATTGAAGATGACGGCCTTACCAGCTACCTTGGCACGTATACGGCGTTCAGTGGCGACGCAATTCGCCAGGAACTGCTTCGGACAAACGACTTCAAGTCATTCGACCTCAATGCGCTACGGGGGCCAGCGAGTATAACCAAGGGCATGGCGCTGTTTCCCCGGCGGATAGACGGCCGCTTTGCCATGCTTGGCCGACAAGATCATGAGAACATCTGGCTGATCAAGTCCAACGATCTCTACAACTGGGACGATGGCGCAATTGTTATCAAGCCACGCTGGCCTTGGGAGTTCGTCCAGATCGGCAACTGCGGCCCGCCAATCGAGATTGATGAAGGCTGGCTGCTCATCACCCATGGCGTCGGTGCCGTCCGCAACTACTGCCTCGGCGCCTGCCTGCTCGATAAACGCGATCCTTCGAAAGTGTTGGCGCGCCTGTCGTATCCCCTGGTGAGTCCAACCCCAGAGGATCGCGATGGTTATGTGCCGAATGTGGTCTATAGTTGCGGCGCATTGGTGCACGAGCGCACCTTGCTATTGCCCTACGGCGTCGCGGACTCCTTCTCGGCCTTTGCCACAGTTCCGCTCGATCTTTTGCTGAGGGCCATGCGATAGCCAGAATCAGATTGTGCTGATGGGCACGGCTGCGGATTTGGCATTCTGGCGACTGCCTATGGAACAAAACGGCTCTTTAGGCCCTTTAGCCTTGAGGATCACCGCAAGCGAGCAAGGACAACAGGATGCGTGTCGCGGTGTTCGGCGCCAAAATTTATGATCGCAGCTTTTTGTCGGCGGCGAATGTGCGCTTCAACCATGACCTCGTTTTTCTGGAACCGTGCCTGGAGTTAGCCACCGCAAAGCTCGCCGAAGGCTTTGCGGGTGTGTGCGTGTTCGTTAATGACTGCCTTGACCAGGCTGTGCTTGAACAACTGAAGGGCTATGGCGTGACACTGGTTGCGCTGCGTTGTGCCGGCTTCAATAATATCGATCTGCGGGCGGCCGATACTCTCGGGATCACGGTCGTCCGCGTGCCAGCCTATTCCCCATACGCGGTGGCGGAATTCACCATCGGCTTGCTACTGGCCCTTGAGCGTAAGATTCCCCGCGCTTGGGCACGCGTACGCGACGACAATTTCGCGCTAGACGGATTGATCGGGCGCAATCTGCGTGGCCGTGTTGCCGGTGTCGTCGGCACCGGCAGAATCGGCGCGCTCGTGGCCCGCACGCTTCGTCTCGGATTTGGCTGTGAGGTGTTCGCCAGCGATCCCGTCGCAAACGCCGAGCTGGAAACAATTGGTGTGCGCTACGTCACCGCCAAAGCTCTATTGGAACATAGTGACATCGTCTCGCTCCACTGTCCGCTGACGCCAGGCACGCGCCATCTGATAAATGCGGCGACGATTGACCGCGCACGACCGGGACTGACGATCGTCAATACCAGTCGTGGGGCGCTGATCGACACGGAGGCGCTGGTCGAAGGGCTGAAGTGCGGACATATCGGCGGGGTAGCACTCGATGTCTATGAACAGGAAGCTGACCTCTTTTTCACCGACCTGTCGAACGAGATTGTCCAGGACGACGTTTTCCAGCGATTGTTGACGTTCCCGAACGTCCTGGTGACGGGACACCAGGCATTCCTCACCGAGGAAGCCTTGGCCGCAATCGCGGAAACTACACTTGCCAACATTGCTGACTCAGAGGCGAACAGACCGCTTGCCAACCGATTGACGTCGAAAAAGTTTTTACCGTCGACTAATTAACTCGTATTCAGGAAGCGCGATAATGGCACAATCTCCAGTCCTCTGGTTCGAAGACATTACCATTGCCGATGTACCCACGGTGGGCGGCAAGAATGCGTCTTTGGGCGAGATGGTTCGCGAGCTTGCGGCCAAGGGTGTACGCGTCCCGGCCGGCTTTGCCACCACCGCGGAAGCCTATCGCGATTTCATTGTGTCAGGCGGAATCAAACCGGCCATGCGCGACCAGATCCGGCTCTATCACGCCAAAGAGGCGACTTTACAGGAAGCGGGAGAGGCCATCAGGGCGCTAATCCTTGATAGCGAAATCCCTGATCAACTGGCTGATGCGATCAGCACCGCTTATGACGAACTGGCCAAGCGGACGAAGGTAAAAAACCCGGCCGTGGCTGTGCGCAGCAGTGCAACGGCCGAGGACCTTCCCGACGCCAGCTTTGCTGGCCAGCAGGAGACTTTCCTCAACATTCGCGGGCACCGAGCCTTGCGGGCTGCCTGCAGGCGCTGCTTTGCCTCGCTCTTCACCGATCGTGCGATTAGCTATCGCGAAGCCAAGGGCTTCGATCATTTCGCGGTCGCCCTTTCGATCGGCATCCAGCAGATGGTGCGCTCGGACCTGGCTGGGTCGGGCGTGATCTTCACGATCGACACCGAGACGGGATTCCCCCGCGTCGCCGTGATCAGCGCCGCTTGGGGGCTTGGTGAGACGGTAGTGCAGGGCCTGGTCGATCCGGACAAATATGTCGTGTTCAAGCCGCTGCTGGAAAAGCCCGAGGCGCACCCAATCATCGAGAAGACCTGTGGCGGCAAGGCCATCCGGATGAACTATGCCGAGGGGGGCAGCAAACACACCCGGATCGTCGAGACCAGTCTCGCCGAGCGGCGTAAATTCGTGCTCGAGGATGACGAGATCATCGAGCTCGCTCGATGGGCCGTCATCGTCGAGAACCATTACGGCCGGCCGATGGATTTGGAATGGGCAAAGGACGGGGAGACCCGCCTGCTCTATCTGGTTCAGGCAAGGCCCGAAACCGTTCAGTCGAGCCTCAGCAGTTCCTCCTTCAAGCGCTTCAGCCTGAATGGCAAGGGCACCCCCATTCTCACCGGAGCGGCCATCGGCACAGCCATCGCAGTGGGCAAGGCCTGCGTGATTCGCGATGTTGCCGATATCGCCCGCTTCCCCGACGGTGCGATCCTAGTGACGGGAAATACTGATCCCGACTGGGTCCCGGTGATGAAGCGGGCGGCGGGGATCATTACCGATCATGGCGGCAACACCAGTCATGCCGCGATCGTCAGCCGCGAACTTGGGGTTCCCGCCATCGTCGGAACCGGCAGCGGAACGACCGCCTTGCGCCAGGACCAGGAAATCACCCTGTCGTGCGCCAGTGGTGACAAGGGCATCGTTTACGAGGGGTTGCTCGATTTCGAGAGCGAAGAGATCGACCTGGGCTCACTTCCCGAAACCAAGACGCAAGTCATGGTGAATATCGCCGAGCCTTCGGCCGCGTTCCAGTGGTGGCGCCTTCCGGCGAAAGGCGTGGGACTTGCCCGGATGGAATTCATCATCAACAACCTGATCAAGGTCCACCCGATGGCGCTGCTCCACCCCGAGCGCGTCAGTGCTGAGGACAACCGCCGGATCCGCGAATTGACGCAGGGACGCGCCAGCCCGGCGGATTATTTCGTCGAGCTACTTTCGCGAGGGATCGCCAAGCTGGCGACGCCCTATCATCCTTATCCGGCCATCGTCCGCCTTAGCGATTTCAAGACTAATGAATATTCGCACCTGATCGGGGGACAGGCCTTCGAGCCGGAAGAGGAAAACCCGATGCTCGGTTTTCGGGGTGCCTCACGTTATTACGACGAACGCTACCGGGAGGGCTTTGCCCTGGAATGCCAGGCCCTGAAGCGGGTTCGCGACGAGCTGGGCTTTACCAATGTCATCGTCATGGTGCCGTTCTGCCGGACTCCGGCGGAAGCGGACCGAGTGATCGCGGCGATGGCCGAGAACAGTTTGAAGCGCGGCGAAAATGGCCTGCAAATTTACATGATGTGTGAAATCCCGTCCAACGTCATATTGGCCAAGGAGTTCGCCGAGCGGTTCGACGGGTTCTCCATCGGGTCAAACGACCTCACGCAGCTTGTGCTGGGCGTGGACCGGGACTCAGATCTCCTGGCAGCCTTGTTCGACGAACGGGATGAAGCGGTAAAGATCATGATCGCCGAAGCTATCGGCAAGGCTCACGCTTCCGGCATCAAAATCGGCATTTGCGGACAGGCGCCCAGCAACTATCCCGATTTCGCCGAGTTCCTGGTTGGAAAGGGCATCGATTCCATTTCGCTAAATCCCGACAGTTTCGTGCGGACGATTGGCACGATCGCCGCCGCTGAAAAATGAGTCGGATGAAGACTATCGCGACGCTCACGATGAATCCCACGATCGACGTGGCCTATGAGGTTGGCCACGTGATCCATACGCAAAAGATGCGCACGCAGAAGGAGCACTACGATCCGGGCGGCGGCGGCATCAATGTTTCCCGGGTATTCGCGCGGCTGGGCGGCAATGCTCGCTGTTGCTACCTGTCTGGCGGCGCAACCGGTGTTGCGCTCGACGGCCTGCTCGACCTGCACCAGCTGGTCCGTGTGCGTATACCCATCAAGGGCCAAACGCGTGTCAGCACCTCCGTGCTCGAAGCGGAAAGCGGCAAGGAATATCGCTTCGTCCCGCCTGGCCCGACCGTTACCGCGGAAGAATGGCGAGCATGCCTTGAACAGATCGAGATAATCGAGTGCGATTACCTGGTCGCCAGCGGCTCCTTGCCTAAGGGCGTGCCGGATGATTTCTACAGCCGAGTGTCTGCTATTGTCCGCTCTCGCGGCATCAAGATGGTGCTCGATACCTCCGGTCCGGCCCTCCGCAAGGGGCTGGCCGGGGGCGGCATCCTCCTCGTCAAGCCAAGCCTTGGCGAGTTGCAGGAGCTAGTGGGCCAGACGCTGGACAGCGTCGAAGCAATCGCGGAGGCAGCCTCCGGAATCGTCCGGCAGGGCCGGGCTGAATATGTTGCCGTCACTTTGGGGCATAACGGCGCGTTGCTCGCACACAAGGGCGGCACACTTCGCCTACCTGCGGTTGCCATCGAGGTGAAAAGCGCGGTCGGGGCAGGCGACAGCTTCCTCGCCGCTATGGTCTTCGCCCTCGCCAGCGGCTGGGAGACGATGGAGGCATTCCGCTTCGGGCTCGCCGCCGGCGCGGCAGCCGTGCTGACACCCGGTACCGGGCTTAGCCGCCCGGCTGACATCCAGCGCTTGTATGCCGAGACCGCGCGCAACTGAGTACCTGATAAGATTGAGAATAGGTCGTGAGACAGGGCGTTTGCGATCAAATCTCAATGAGTCGGGGACAGCTGAATGTTCTCGACCGGGATTGACGAGCGTCAGTACCGGTCGCGGGTATCGGTAATCCCAACTGACCAGTGCTGATGGGCGCTGCTAACCGGTTCGGAGGCACGAACGAAACTCCAAGGTCGGGATGGTCAGACCGGGCGGAAAAACAACATAGCGATAGCCCAACTCATCGCCGTCGTTCAGCCTTTGATCCAAGACCTGGCATCGTCCAATTCGGCGACGTCGAAGATATGGATGTCGGCCTTTACAAGAGGTGAGAAGAGCTTGGCTCCGTGACGGATCCAGCCAATGTCAGTCACAAGTGCTATCTTGCTGAAGTCTCCGATATGACTGAAGCCGAAGCGCAAATCATCCCATGCTGCGGCTTCGGAGTATGAATCGAAGTCCTCATCCAGGACGAAAAGCAATTTAAGTCGAGCGTGACCCTTGAGCTTCTTTTCGACGAAAGGGAGCAGAACTTCGCGATAATCTTGAGAGGTTATAATGCCTCGTGCCTTTACGGCGACGACATCTGCAGGAAATCCATCGAGCAGTTCGAAATTCCCTGGATGATCCTCAGACGATTTCGCCCATATGAGGGCCTCTGCGATTTTTGCTTCGGAAAAACGCCTGATCTTCGCGGCCACAAAATGGTCCATCAACAGGGGCAGGGCCTTGAGAGCCAGTGTGTCGCCAATAATGGCCACCTTCTTGACCAACCGATGGTGATTGCGAACAAAGCGCATATGCTCCTTGATCGCGCGAAAATCATCCCAGTTTGGCAGCTGCCCGGCGTGGATGACAAGATTTGGGATCTTGTCTGTCCCGTTGATGTATCCATCGATGGCCACCGAAAGCTCGGAAAAATCCTCAGCGGTCAGGTTCCCTTTGGGAGTTAACATGACGATGTTGTCACCGCAAAAGTCGACTTCGATCATGACAGCCTCACTCCTTCAGTTGCGAAATCCCTAGATAGACCGATATGGTTCGTGGAGCCCATGATTTCAGTACGGTGGTGGTCAATCGTCGCCATTACATGGCGAAACGGATTCCGACGCGCCCATTCTGCGACAGGATGTCCGATTGTCGGGCTGTGCAGTATGCAGCTTTAAACATCCCGGTGCCGCCGAACTGCGACGTGATTGTGCCTGGCGCACCTCGCGAGAAGTCCCCGAACGCGGGCGTATCGGCATCTTCAATCGATCCTACTACAGGTCTGATCGCCCGTGTGCGTTCGGTGATTCTCCAACGTGAATGGGGCCGGACACACACAATGGAGACGAGAAGGTCTGGCATAATCGATATCGATTACAAATGTGGGGCGGCCCCGCCATGAAAACGATGGTGTCTGGCAACAACGTCTGTACTCGCGAAAGACTGCCAGTTGTCGCGAAAGCGGCTGGCGACTAGGCAGCCTTCATTGATTCAGGATCGGGTGTTAGGTGAACCTAGGCAGATTTTTAAGAATGCGCGTGCTTACGGCGCGCAGGGCTGGCGCTTCACTCACGGACACCCGGCGACGCCTGGCGACTGGACTGGCAGCCGTCATGATCGGCGTCATTGCATTTGCCTTCGCGAAATTGGGCGATCTTGCCCAGCACCTGTTCCTCTTCTTCGACAAGCGCTGGCCCTATGCCGCTCTTGCGGCAACACCTGCTGTCTTCGCAGGGGTTGTCTACCTCACCAACCGCTGGTGCGTTGAAGCGCGTGGATCTGGCATTCCGCAAGTCATAGCGGCAACGCATAATCCGCCGGTCATGGCTGCTGGGCCGTTGCTATCGTTAAAGACAGCTGCAGCAAAGCTGGTCATGACACTGGTCATGCTTCTAGCTGGCGGATCGGTAGGTCGCGAAGGCCCGACGGTACAGGTCAGCGCGGCGGTCATGGTGGCGTTCCACCGCCTGCTCCGCGTTCCGATGACAGCGGGCGTGCTGATTGCGGGCGGCGCGGCCGGGGTTGCCGCCGCGTTCAACACGCCGCTCGCCGGAGTTGCCTTTGCGATTGAAGAATTGGCTTCCGCCTATGAGCAGCGCATCGCCGCGCTGGTTATGGCGGCGGTTATGATTTCGGGGCTGGTTAGTCTCGGGATTGCCGGTGACTATATCTATTTCGGCGAGATGCATGAAACGCTGCGCGTCGGCTCCGTTTTGATCGTCACGCCGCTGGCCGGAATCACTGGCGGGATTGCAGGCGGTTTGTTTTCCCGTGTGCTGATCGCCTTTGCCAGCCCACAAGCCAGTTGGCTTAGCCGCATCAAGGCGCATCCCGTCATGCTGGCAGCACTGTGCGGAGCGATCGTGGCTGTGACCGGAACACTGACAAGCGGCTCAAGCTGGGGCACGGGCTACCAGGCCACGCGTGGCCTGATCGAAGGCCATGGTGCATCGGCATGGTTCGGACCCGCGAAGTTTCTCTCAACCTTGGCTACTGCCGTCAGCGGCGCGCCCGGGGGCATTTTCGCGCCATCGCTGTCGGTAGGCGCTGGGCTTGGTCACCTTTTGTCATTTGCCTTCCCGAACGACCCTGTCGGTGCCATCGTTCTACTTGGCATGATGGGCTATTTTGTTGGCGTGGTGCGGGCGCCGCTGACGGCGGTCATCATAATCATGGAGACCACCGCCAGTCGTGGAATGATACTGCCGCTGTTCGCTACTGCGCTGATTGCGGATGTGGTAAGTTCGCTGGTCTGCAAGGAAAAACTCTATCACGGACTATCCCGCGCCTTCCTGCCAGGCAAGCCGCACGAACATGCCGAGTGACACGATTCCAAATCCAGGATCATCGCCGCCAGCGTCGCGCGCCGACGAGACGGCGTATAACGTCCGATGAGCTGCGCGGACGAGGCACGCCCCTCTCGGACGAACTGCCGCAGCCGATCGGCATGGATAGCGTCCCAGATGGTGACGGGCAGCCCGATATCGCGCACGCGGGCCAATCGATCGAGCAGCCCACGCACATTGTCCGGCGTTGGCGCAGTGGCAATCTCGCGCAACCAGGCGAGCGGTGTCAGACTGGTTTTCGGATCGACGGCCAACGTGGCGTCGAGCTTGGCCAGGCTCTCGACGGGTACGCGCGCGAGCAGCGCGTCGTAAGTGCGTTGCCGAGCGCGGGCGCGTCCCGCATTCCGGCGCGCTCGATCACCGATGGGGATGGCAGCGTGATGCTTGATGCCCGCAGCGCTTCCATGATGCCGACCACGATTGGCAAGCCGCGACCGGTTGACCAAGCGGCTTTTGTCCCTGCCTCGATCAGCAATGGCAGGTCGGCATTGGTGGGCCCGCGAAGCCCGAGAGCGCCTCCCGCCTGCCGGGCATGGACCGACGCTGTTGCGGGTCGGGCGGCGTAGGTGTCGAACGCTGATGCGGACACGTCGATCTGCTCGGCCATGAACGCGACGAGGTGTCCTGGCGCGCCGACTTCGAGCGTAAATCCAAACCCTGGATGGCGCATCAGCGTCAGCTGGGGTTTCCGTACCACTTTCGCCGAAAGTAACGGTATAAAGAATGGCGGAATACAGTCATTCCTTGGGTTGCCTTAAAATTAAAGGTAGATATATAAATATACTACGGGGACATCCAGCGTTTCGAGACTCTGTTCGAAATTCGCCGTTCTCTTCGGTCAACTTTTCGATGTTACCTACAAAACCCTTCATTGAGGACGCTCCTTGTCTGGAATTCATTGAGATCCGTCACACTGCCAAGTTACAGCCGGTCACGCATGGCTGCGATAGAAATCAAGCAACATGGGCTGCTCGAACACGTAATCGTCCTGGTCTGATCGCCCGGCCTCAAACAACGCGCGCACTTCGTCCGTTTCAACCGTGTCACGCGCGATGTTGTTGAAAGTCTGCCCCGTAACCCGCGCGACCATCGCCTCGAAGCTCGCGTGCCGGGGGTACTGGACATATCGGTAATTGGCTTCGTGACGGAACAATCTGCCGGAGATGCGGGCAAGTGCCGCCCTAGCTTCGTTACGGACCAACGTCTCATCGTGGAACGGGCGCATGACTGCAAAATGGCTGCCGGTCATTCCCGGCTCAACCACGCAAAGAAAGCCGCAGTCAGGTTTCAGAACTCTTGCCGCTTCTTCAAGGGCAGCGTCCATCTGCGCGATCGGCACGTGGTGAAGCGAACGAAAAAACAGCACGCCATCGATGGAATGGTCGGTGAGTGCCAGTTTTTCCGCCCCGCCCTCGCGAAAGGTCAGCCCTGCCATCGGTTCTGCATGCCGATTCTTCTCAGCCTGAACCCGATCGGGCTCGATCCCGATGACTCGGGCTCCCAGTTGGACCAGATCGCGCGAAGCGAGCGCCGGGCCGCAACCGATGTCTGCAAGATCGAGACCTGTAACTGTCACGATCCGGGTGACCGCTTCGGCGTCGGTCTGTTCGCCCAGGTTTGTCCGGTCCTTGCAATCCACAAACAATTCCCTTCTCAAGGCGATCTGCCTGACAACCCTGTGCATCTCGACATTCACACTTGGGATGACCGAGTTTCCCTGGCTCGCATCAAGGGGGGGCTTGGGCGAGCCAGAGATCGTAAATTTATTATTCGCTCGGCTCGTCTTCCCCGGGGAGGCGAAACTCGTGCCATACGCCGTTGATGATGCCGAAGGCCACGGCGAGGCCCAATCCCAAAATCCAGGCAAAATACCACATGGTTGGATACCTCAGTAAAAGTCGGGGTTGGTCTGGACATCTCGCAAAGTGATGCGCCCGAACAGCACCCTCATGGCCCAGGCGGTGTAGCCGAGGACGATGGGCAGCAGGATGACCGTGACCAGCAGCATGATCCACAAGGTGAGATGACTGGATGACGCATTCCAGACGGTCAAGCTTGACGCGGGATCGATCGAGCTGGGAAGGATGAACGGAAACATCGACAGGCCGACGGTGGCAATGATCCCGAGCGTGGCAAGCGACGAACCGGCAAAGTTGAGCGCGGAATTGCGGCTCCGGATGCCAAGCCAGGCGATAACCGGGCCGATAAGGCCGAGCGCGGGGGCTGCAATCATCCAAGGGTGCCGGGCGTAATTGTCCAGCCATGCTCCCGCCGCGGCGACCGTGCCGGAATAATGCGGATTGGACGGCCCGGCAGCATCGATCATCCCTTCAAGCCGGAAACCCATCTTGCCGGTGGCAACCAGCAAGCCGCCGATCACGAACAGGGCCACGCTGGCCAGGGCCGCGATGGAGCCGAAGCGGCGCGCGCGGGTTAGCGCCGGGCCATCCTCGATCTTGACCGCCAGCCAGCCTGCCCCGTGCAGCACGAGCATGGAAACCGAGAGCAGGCCGGTCAGCAGCGCGAAAGGTGAGAACAGGCTTAGCAAGCTGCCTTCGTAATGACTGCGCAAGTCGCTATCGAGCCGGAACGGCGCGCCCTGAAGGACATTGCCGACAGCAACCCCGAAGACCAACGCGGGGACCAGCCCACCGACAAACAGCGCCCAGTCCCACCGTGCCCGCCACGCGGGATCTTCGTGCTTCGAACGATACTTGAAAGCGACGGGTCGCACGATCAGGGCTGCCAGCACGAGGAACATCGCCAAGTAGAAGCCGGAAAAGCTGACGGCATAGACGAACGGCCAGGCGGCAAAGATGGCTCCGGCACCAAGGATCAGCCAAACTTGATGACCCTCCCAGTGCGCTGCGACCGAATTGATCACCAAGCGCCGCTCGTCATCGGTGCGCCCGACGAAAGGCAGCAATGCCGCCACGCCAAGATCATAGCCATCAGTCAGCGCGAAACCGATCAGCAGGACGCCCATCAGCGCCCACCAGATGACCCGCAGGGTCTCATAATCGAGGGGGATTTGCATCGATTGGTCCCTTATTCAGCGGGCAGCGGGGCTAAACCCTGGCGAGGTTCTGCGCTTGGTGGAGCGGCATGTTCGCGGGCTTCGACCGGTCCCTTGCGGATCGCGGTCAGCATCAGCCGGACCTCGATGAAGGCCAGCGTCGAATAGAGCAGCGTGAAGCCGATGATCGTTGCCCAGACCTGCCCGGCCGTCAGCGACGAGGCTGCCAGGAAGGTCGGCAGCACACCTTCGACCGCCCACGGTTGGCGGCCGATTTCGGCCAGAACCCAGCCCAGTTCGATCGCGAGCCATGGCAGCGGGATGATCGCCACCGCGACCCGCAGGAACCAGCGATTCTCAAACTGGCTGGATGAAGCGCTGTAGAAGGCCAGCGCGAAAAAGCCGATGAAGAAGAAGCCCAGCCCAGCCATCAGGCGGAACAGCCAGAATATCACCGGGACGTTGGGAATGGTGTCGCGCGCCGCCGTCAGCACGTCTGCGTCAGTCGCTTGGCGCGGATCGGCGATGTGCCGTTTTAGCAGCATCGCATAGCCAAGGTCCGCCTTATGCTGTTCGAACGCCGCCCGCGCCGGGACATCACCGCGATTGAGCTTGAGGCGCTCAACCGCGTCGTAGGCAATGATCCCGCTGTGGATCCGCTCGTCAGCCTTCAGCACCAGTTCGTTGATGCCGGTGACCTGGCCCGACAGACTGCGGGTCGAGATCAGCCCGAGGACGTAGGGAATCTTGACTTCGAACCGGGTGGTCTTGGTCGCCATGTCGGGGATACCAAAGATCGACAGCCCGGCAGGTGCAGGCTCGGTTTCCCACATCGCCTCGATCGCGGCGAGCTTCATCTTCTGGTTATCGGTCAGGGCATAGCCGGACTCGTCACCAAGCACGACTACCGACAGCGACGCGGCCAGCCCGAACGCAGCGGCCACCGTCATCGAACGCTTGGCGACGCCGACGAACCGCCCCTTGAGCAGAAACCAGGCCGAAACGCCCATGACAAACACCGAGCCGCAGACATAGCCTGCGCTGACGGTATGGACGAACTTGGCCTGCGCCACCGGGTTGAACAGCACCGAGTAGAAGTCAGTCACTTCCATACGCATCGTGCCAGGGTTAAAATGCGCGCCAACCGGGTTCTGCATCCAGCCATTGGCGATGAGAATCCACAGCGCCGAGAGATTGGTGCCGAGCGCGACCATGAAGGTGACCATCAGGTGGCCCACGCGCGAAAGCTTGTCCCAGCCGAAGAACATCAGCCCGACAAATGTGGCTTCGAGGAAGAAGGCCATGAGCCCTTCGATCGCCAGCGGGGCCCCGAAAATGTCGCCGACATAGTGCGAGTAGTAGGACCAGTTGGTGCCGAACTCGAATTCCATGGTCAGTCCGGTCGCCACACCGAGTACGAAATTGATCCCGAACAGCTTGCCCCAGAACCGGGTGACGCGGCGCCAGATCGGCCGACCGGTCATCACATAGATGCTTTCCATGATGACGAGGAGGAACGACAGGCCGAGCGTCAGGGGCACGAACAGAAAGTGATACATCGCGGTCAATGCGAACTGGAATCGCGAGAGTTCGACTACAGCCATGTCCATCGTCATGTTCCTTTGCGCCGCTGGCGCCGGACGGACATCGACTCGTGATGTCCCTTCGTTTATTGAAATTGTGAATATAAGATTATGGTAATATGGAGGGGCAGTCAAGCCATCGAGTCGGAATTCATGCCTGTCGTAGCTTCCACTTTTTTCACTACGAAGTCGCCTGAAGTGCGCAAGGCCGCGCTGTGGTGGAGCGCCGATACACTGGGTGCCGCCCTCTTCGCCTCGAGTCTGGCTGCTTGGCTGGGTGCCGGGGTTGCCACCAAGGCGCTGCCTTCATCCCCCTGGTTGCTGGTTGTGCTGGCCATCAGCGGATTAGTGCGCGCAGTGACACAGGCCAATGCATCGCGCCAAGGGCAACGCGCTGCCAACGAAGTAAAACAGGGCCTGCGCAAACGGCTGTTTGCCGCGCTCCTGCCGACCGGCTTTCGCCGAGGCCGCTTGCCCGGCGAAGATATGCGAACGGCAATCGACGATGTCGAGGTTGCGGAAGGTTACGTCGGACGGTTCGCCCCGATCAAATCGGCGGTCGTCATTGCTCCGCTGATCTGCGCCGCGCTGTCCGCGCTGGCGAGTTGGGTAGCGGCGTTGATCATGCTGATGACGCTGGTGCCGTTTACGCTCGGCATGATACTTGCCGGAAATGCGGCGCGCATCGAAGCCGACCGCCAGTTTCTCGCTCTGTCACGCATGATCGGCCTGTTCGTCGACCGCGCCCGCGCGCTTCCCACGATCCTGAGCTTTGCCGCTGAAGAGCGCGTCACCCGCCAGATCGGCAGCGCGGCGCGCGAAGTGGCCGATCGGACGCTGGCCGTGCTGCGCATAGCGTTCGTTTCCAGCGCGGTACTGGAGTTCTTTGCGGCGCTGTCGGTCGCGTTGATTGCGGTCTATTGCGGGTTCTCGTTGCTGGGTCTGCTGCCCTTTCCGGCTCCCGAGCGGCTCGATCTCACCCGCGCATTCTTCGTGCTGGCGATGGCCCCGGAATTCTATCTTGGGATGCGCCGGATGGCGGCTGCCTATCACGAAAAGCAGCAGGGCGAGGCTGCGGCGCGTGCCATCGCCCCCGAGCTAGAGACCGCCGAAGCTCTGCTGGATGCGATGGGCGAGACGAGCGCCAAGGCAGGCCCGCTTGCCATCGAAGGGCTGGTTATCCGCTACGAGGACGGCAGCCGGATCGGCCCGGTGAGCGCGGTCTGGCCTGCAACCGGACTGCACGTCATCACCGGGCCAACCGGGGCCGGTAAATCGTCGCTGCTCCATGCGCTGGTGGGTATGGCACCTGTCGCGGAGGGCCGGATAGTGGCAGGGGGCGAGATCGCTACGCCAGGCAGCCTCAATGCACAGATTGGCTGGAGCGGCCAGCGGCCTTTCCTGCTGCCAGGGTCATTACAGGACAATATTCTGCTCGCCGGAAATGAGGTTCCGGGTGCGGACTGGCGGGAGCTTGCGGCTTGCCTTGGCCTTGACGCAATGCTGGCGTCACGCGGCGAGGATCTGGTGATCGACCCGGCCGGATCGGGACTTTCGGGAGGCGAGCGGCGGCGCATCGGCCTTGCGCGTGCGATCCTGTCACGCCGGCCCATTCTCCTGCTCGACGAACCGACGGCAGATCTGGACGGACCCACGGCTCACCGTGTCGCGGCAGCGCTGGCCGAGGTCGCCCGAACCCGGCTTGTCCTCGTCGCCACCCATGACCCGCTCGTTATCGACATGGCTGCCAGCGAATTGACCTTCTCGTGACACAAGACCTTCTCGCCATTGCAGGCCGAGCCCAGCGCCGCACCCGTCTGGCCGCCAGCTTTGCCGCGGTCGTGGCAGCTATTGCCGGGTTGGCGCTCGTCGCGATCTCGGGATGGTTCCTGACCGGGGCTGCGCTGGCCGGGGCTGGCGGCATCGTCGCTGCGCAGGCCTTCAACTATCTTCTGCCCAGCGCCAGCATTCGCGGGCTGGCGATCGGGCGAACGCTGTCGCGCTATGCCGAGCGATTGTGGGGTCACCAGGCCGCCTTGTTGTCGCTGGCGGATCTGCGCCCCCGACTGTTTGCGCGTCTGGCGGGCGCGGAGATCGGCGCGATTACCGGACGCGCCAGCGGCGAAGTTGCCGCGCATCTGGGTTCGGACGTCGAGGCCCTCGAGGACCTCGCCATTCGCCAGATTGCGACGTTGGCGGCCATGGCGGGAGCGCTCGCCGGGCTAGGCGCGGCGCTGCTTGCGGGCACTGGCGCTGCCGTGCTGCTCGCTCTGGGCCTTGCCGCGACGCTGCTGGTGGTCCGCTGGCTCGCCCCGCGCCTGCTTTCCCGGCCCTATCAGGATCACGGCGAGGCCCTGCAATCGCTGAAGGCGCTTTATATCGAATATGCCAGCTGCAGCGTCGAACTGGCGCTTTACGGCGAGGTCGGCCGGGTCAGTGCAATTCTCGAAACCGAAGGCTTGCGCCTTGATCGCGCCCGCCTGGCCGTGGTCCGGGGCGAAGGCCTGCTCCAGGGTGTGCAGCTTGCGCTGGCCTCGCTGACCATCGCGGGAATGCTCGCCGTCACGCGGGCATCGCTCCCGGAGCAGGCATTGGCAGCACTGGCCGCAGCCGGGGCGTTCGAGGCCCTGAGCGGGCTGACGCACTCGCTGTGGCAGCGTTCGCGAGTCAAGGCCGCACTGGCGCGCCTGTCAGAGATTGCAACCCTGCCGCCCCGGGCAGTGACGCAATGCGCCCCCGGCGACACTACGCCCGCGCTAACGCTGCAAGGCGCTGGGCAAGCCATGACAATCGCCGCTGGAGGACGGGTCCGGGTCACTGGCCCATCGGGCAGCGGCAAGACCCGGCTTGTGATGAGCCTCGTCGGACTGCGCCGCGATGCGCCGCAGAGCATCCTGATTGCTGGAACCGAGGCCAAAACGCTTGGACTGGAAACCTTGCGCGAACTGTTCGCCTATTCGGGCCAGGACGCGCCGCTGATTGCCGGAACGTTGGGCGACAACCTGAGGCTTGGCAAACCCGGCCTGACCGAAGCGGCGATGTGGGCGGCGCTGGAAGTCGCCTGCCTTGCCGATACCGTGCACGCCATGCCCGATGGACTGGAAACCTGGCTCGGCACCGATGGGGCGCGGCTTTCGGGCGGGCAGCGCAAGCGGCTGTCGCTGGCGCGGGCGCTGCTTTCCGCGAAGCCCTGGCTGGTCCTTGACGAACCGAGCGAGGGTCTTGATCTCGAGACCGAGCAGCAACTCGCGATCAAGCTTGATGCGTGGCTGCGTGACAGCCAGACCGGGCTGGTTCTGGTGAACCACCGCCCCGGCCTCGATTGGCTGGCGGATGCGGTGGTTGCTCTGTAAACAATCAGCTTCTGGCTTGCACCCGGGCGAACATGGCGGCACCAACTGGACCGTGCGAAGCTGATGTCGGCACGGCCGTGTGCTTCTCGGCAGCCGCGCTGCACAGCTCATCCAGAACGCCGCGAACAATCTGCAAGGTTACCGGATTGAGCGAATAGAACACCTGCTTGGCTTCGCGGCGAGTCACGACCAATTCGGCCTTGCGCAAGAGAGCGAGCTGCTGGCTCAGCGCTGGCTGGGCGATGCCAGACTGCTGGGCGAGCTCGCCCACCCCGCGTTCGCCAGCGACGAGCGCCAGCAGGATACCCATGCGCAGCGGTTGGCCCAGCGTCCGGAACAGTTCTGTAATGTCATCAGTTTCGTTTGCTGGAGGCGTCATGATCCTGTCTCCGGTATTTCCTTGTAGAACCAGCCCGTCGGGGTCTTGGAGGCGATTGCATCGGCGGCCAGAAAATCGGGCTGGGCCAGCACCGGATCACCCGGTTGCCAGCCCTCGGGCGTAATCACCGTCCCATCAGCGGTGCGCTTGAGCGCCGCTACCAGACGAAGGATTTCTGCAACCGATCGGCCGACATTGATCGGATACCAGGTGATCGCGCGAACAATTCCTTCGGGGTCGATGACATAAAGCGCGCGAACCGAAGCTGCCGTATCGGCATCGGCCGACACCATCCCAAAGGCACGCGCCACCTCAAGCGTGGGGTCCTCGACAATCGGAAACGGAACAGTCACGTCGAAATCATCGTGGAGCATGCGAACCCACGCGAGATGGGAAAACAGGCTGTCCACCGAATGGCCAAGCAAAGCACAATCGAGCGCGGCGAACTGCTCCGCAGCTCGCGCAATCGCCACGAATTCGCTGGTACAGACCGGGGTGAAATCGGCCGGGTGCGAGAAGAACACGAGCCAGCGGCCACGAAACTGACTCAATTGCACCATGCCTTCGGTCGAGCGCGCGGTGAAATCCGGCGCTTGCTCCCCAATGCGGACGACCGCCAGCTGTGCCTCGTTCATATCCCGCTCCGTCTTGACCTCCTATTTGAAAAGTCAATTTATGATTTTATGCAAATGAAGTGAGATCTGCAAGACTTGTTCGTGGACCATGAGCGTGAAGGCCGAATGGACCGTGTTGATGAAGATCACGATGCGCCTTGGCAGACTCTCGACTGCCGCGATTTAGGAAAAGTGAACCGGCAATATCTCGACCGACAACGGCACATCGTAGCCCAGGCCGTAGTGGTAATAGGTCGGTTGTGAGATCAGTCGCAGCAACTCGTAAGCACGGAACCGGACGACGCGAAGGGCGCTCATGCTGCGTGCGGGTGCCAGGTGCTCACGCACGACATGGACATTCCATTTGCGATGATCGGCTTCCAGGCTGATTTCCGCCTTCTCGGCGAGGTGTTTCAGGCCATCCTCGACATCGGGGATTTCCATAAATCCAAATTGCATCTCGACCCGGACGATGCGCCCGTTGGAATTTTCCTCGAGGATCGTGGTATCAAAACGGTCATCGTGGATGAACGGCATTTTGGGCTGCGCGACGTGGACGAAGATTATGTTGCGGGGGAGAGCCCGGTTTCTCTCCCAGAGAAGTTGCAATAACGCAGGTGCCCGCCGGGTTCGTTTGGCGCAATTGTGGGCCGGAATCATCAGTACGGCCGTTTGCTCGATGAACCTGTCGGACGTCCGATGGAGCTGGAGCACCTCGGACATCAGCATGGAGCGGCGGGACAGATAAGCCCATAGGGTTTTGGCTCGCCCCCAGTGCCAGACGAGCATCATGCCGAACATCACCAGTGCGACCGCAAGCGGGACATAGCCTCCTTCAAGAAATTTCGCGGAATTGGCAGCGACGAAGCTGCCGTCGATCAATACCAGAGGCACAAAGACAATTGCCGCGCGCAGGGCATTCCAGGTCCAGAGCTTTCGGGCCACGAAATACATGGCGACCGAGGTCGTCAGCATGTTGCCCGAAACGGCAAAGCCATAAGCGGAACCCAACGCCGAACTCGAACCAAAGCCGACGATCAGCCCCGCACAGCCGATAAACAGCAACCAGTTGATGAAGGGGATATAGACCTCACCAGCCTGCCCATGGTGGGTATGCCGGATGAGGAGCTGGGGGAAGAAGCCCAAAGCGATGGCCTGGGAGATGAGCGAAAACGTCCCCGAAATGAGTGCCTGCGAGGCGATGATCGTCGCCATCGTTGCCAAGACGATGAACGGCAACAACAGGCCACTCGGGACGAGGTGGAACAGCAGTCCTGGCCCAGCGTGGGCAGGCATGGCCAGCAGGTATGCTCCCTGGCCAAGATAGCTGAGGATCAACGCGGGGAATGTCACTGCAAACCATGCGTGACGGATCGGCACCGCGCCAAAATGGCCCATATCGGCATACATCGCCTCGCCGCCGGTGACGACAAGGATTACCGCGCCAAGCACAAGAAGGTTGGAACTGAGATCGCCGTGCGTGAGCAGATGCACGGCGTGAACGGGTGAGAGTGCAGACAGAATTTCCGGATGCTGAGCAATCTGCACTGTTCCCATTACAGCCAGAGCGCTGAACCAGATCAGCATCACCGGGCCAAAGACATGCCCCACCGCTCTGGTGCCCCGATGCTGAATCCAGAACAGGCCGGTCAGCAGCGCCAGCGTTACCGGAATGACGAAACCGGACAGGCGCGGAGCAGCGACCGAAAGCCCTTCGACCGCCGACAGGACGCTGATCGCGGGCGTGATGATTCCATCGCCAAACAACAGCCCCGCCCCAAGCAGTAAGGCCCAGGCAAGTGGCGCGCGGCCCTTCCGGTTGAACCGGTCCAGCAATCCATAAAGAGCGAAAACGCCGCCTTCGCCGTCATTGTCGGCGCGCAGCACCAGCAAGGCGTACTTGAGCGCGACAATCAGGGTGAGCGTCCAGAGGATCAGCGATATGCCGCCCAAAACCTCTTCCTGCGTCGGTGCTGCCAGTTGGTGGGCGAACAGCAAGCCCACGGCGTAGAGCGGCGAAGTGCCGATATCACCAAATACCACGCCCAGTGCGCCAAGCTCCCGCGCAGACCCCAGTCCGCGCCTAGGCATGCCCGCACGCCTTAAGTGCGCCGCCACATTGGGATTGGCAGCACCAACTCATGCAGAAGCGGCAGCGAACTGATCGTATGCCTCAACTGCTTGGGCCGCGTACATCAGGCTGGGACCGGCCCCCATGTAGAGCGCCATGCCCATCACCTCCATGACCTCCTCGCGGGTGGCGCCCTGCTTGACGGCGGCCTGCGAGTGGAAGGCGACGCAGCCATCGCAGCGGATGGCGACCGATATGGCCAGCGCAATCAGTTCCTTGGTCTTGGTATCGAGCACCCCCCCTTCGGTCGCAGCCTTGGCCATCGCCGAAAAGGCCTTGGTCACTTCCGGGCTGCCCAGACGAACTTCCTTGATCGCACCAGAGAGTTCCCCGGCCATAGCCTGCCAATCTTTATGCACTGCGTTTCTCCTGTGGTTATCGGGCACCAGCGCTCAAGATTGGAAAGCCATCCAGTTGCGATAGAGCATGTATCCGGCGACGACGACGATCAACGCGGAGAACACGGTATTGAGCCGCCCCTTCCCCGCCGAAAGCTTGCGGGCCGCCGCCGCCCCCAGCACCGAACCAAGCAGGCCGCCGACAATGAAGGTTGCCGCCAGCGGCCAGTCGAGCAGGCCGGACAGTGCGTAATTTGCCGCAGTGGTCAGCCCGAAGGCGGCTACCGCGATCAGCGAGGTGCCGATGGCCCGGTAGATCGGCATGGAGGTCGACGCGACCAGCGCCGGGACGATCAGAAAGCCGCCGCCAATCCCGAAGAAGCCAGAAAGCATCCCCGTTCCGGCACCAAAAACGATGACCTTGGGCATGTTGTCGCGGTCGCACTGCACCCCTTCGATGCCTTCTTGCCCGCGCCCACGGTACATCGCAAAAGCAACGACCAACATGAGCAGCGCGAACAGGAACAGCAGCTTTTGCCCGTCAAACGCCTTGCCCAGCGTCGAACCGCCCAGCGCGCCCATCACGCCCGCCAGAGCAAACGAGCCGCCGCAGCGCCAGTTGACGTTCTGCTCCCGCGCATGGTTCCACAGGCCCGCCAGCGCATTGGCCGCGACTGCCAGCGCGCTCGTGCCGATTGCCAGATGCGGACTTTTGACCCCGACGACATAGACCATCAGCGGCACCGCCAGAATCGATCCGCCGCCGCCGACCAGACCCAGGGTGAAGCCGATCAGAACGCCGCTTAGCGCACCCAGGATGTATTGGAGTTCGCTGAGCACCATTTCCGGGCAGCCTAAAGCAGATTGATCGGAAGCTTGAGGTAACTGACCCCATTGGCTTCCGGTTCGGGCAGATGGCCCGCGCGGATATTGATCTGGATCGACGGCAGGATGAGGCGCGGCATGCCGAGCGTCTTGTCGCGGGCTTCGCGCATTATTGCGAACGCGTCTTCGCTGACGCCATCATGGACATGGACATTGCCGGTTCGCTCGGCCCCGATTGTGGTTTCCCAGACAAAGGCATCGCGGTCCGGCGCTTTGTAGTCGTGACACAGGAACACGCGGGTTTCACCCGGCAACTGCATCAGCCTGCGGATCGAGCGATAGAGTTCCCGGGCGTCGCCGCCGGGAAAGTCAGCGCGGGCGGTGCCGTAATCGGGCATGAACAGAGTGTCGCCAACGAACACGGCGTCACCGATCACATAGGCGAGGCAGGCCGGGGTATGGCCGGGCACGTGCAAGGCCGTGGCCGGGATCTCGCCCAGCGCGAACTGCTCACCGTCGCTCATCAAGCGGTCAAACTGCGAGCCGTCGCGGGCAAAGCTGGCAGGTTCGTTGAACACGCCTGCAAAGACCCGCTGCACGGTGACGATCTCTCGCCCGATGACCAGAGTGCCGCCCAGCGCTTGCTGGAGATAGGGCGCATCCGACAAGTGATCGGCATGGGCGTGAGTCTCAAGCAGCCAGTCGACTGTCAGGCCCTGCTCGCGGACATAGGCGATCACGGCGTCAGCCGAGGCATGACTGGTGCGCCCGGCGGCCTGATCAAAATCCAGCACCGGGTCGATGATCGCCGCTCGCTTGGTGGCAGGATCGTGAACCACATGGGTCGCGGTGAACGTCGCCTCGTCGAAAAAGGCACGGATGGTGGGGACGCGCGTCGATGCTCGCGCGTCCGTCACCTGTTGTTGTGCGACCCAAAGAGGGGCATCGGTCATGGCGCAATATTCCCGGGCGCTATATTCCCGGTAAGGGCATTCAGCCGCCAAGCGGCCACGGTTTGCATACCTTCAGCTTGTAGCAGCGCGGCTTCGCCCTCGATGGCTTCCCGCTCTGCATCCAGCACTGCCAGCGTCGGCTTGGCCCCAACTTGGGCTTCAAGCCGCGTGCCTCGCAGCGCTTCGACCGTAGCGTCACGACGTAAGTGTGAGGCTTCGGTCATGCGGCGGGCGGTTACCAGTCCCTGCCACGCGTCGATCACCATGCCCTCAAGCGCCTGATCGGCCTGCCGCAACCGGGCTTCACTGCCATCGAGATCGGCGTCGGCAGCACGGATCTGCGACGAGACACGCCCGCCCGCAAACAGCGTCCAGCGACCGCGCACGCCCACGGCCACCGAGTCCGCCTTGTAACCGGGGAAGAACTGGTCGCGCACATGGGCTGCTTCGGCAAAGGCACCGACGGTGGGCATCCCTTCTGCCTTGGCCGAACGGACACCGGCGCGCGCAACATCAACGCCTGCTTTTGCCTGACGCAAGGCCGGGTTGGAGGTGCGCGCCATGTCGAGCGCCTGGTCGAGAGAGGGTGGAATGGGCGGCAGATCAGGCAGCGGAGCCAGATCGCCCGCAGGCTTTCCGGTCAAGCGCTGGTAGGCGGCCTCGGCCGAAGCGCGTCGCCCTTGTGCTTGTGCAAAACCGGCGTCGGCCTCTGCCTTGCGCGCCCGCGCTTGCGCCAGTTCGGAACTCGCGATCTCACCAGCGTGAAACCGCAGCCCCGCTTGCCGCTCGGTTTCGACGAGGTCGCTCACGAGTTGACTATAGCGCGCCTCAAGCTTTCTCGAGGTCAGGACATCAGTGTAAGTGCTGACGGCAAGGACGATGGTTTGCAGGCGCGCCTGCTCAGCCCCAAAGCGCGCCATTTCTGCTCCGCCACGAGCCTGATCGATTGCTGATGAAATCCGGTCGCCCGCGTAGATCGGCATTTCCGCCACTGCCTGCACTGCCAGCGGATTGACGTTGGCAGGCGCTATGCCAAAAAACCCGCCGTTATCGATCCGCCCTGCCCCATATGAGCCTTCAACCCGCAGCAGTGGATTGCTTTCGGCCCGGGCGCGATCAAGCCGGGCCTTCGCCGCCGCCTCACCCGCATTTGCTTCGGCGAGCGTGGGGGCGTTCGCCAAAGCATCAGTGATCGCGGCGGCGAGATCCTGCGCCGCAGCCGGGGAAGCCGCAGCAAGGCAGGATAACGTGACCAGTGGCAGGATCAGACGGCGCATGTCAGTTGAAGGCCCAGTTCACTTGAAAGCAATACCGGGCCGGACGCCCAACTTCTTGAAAATCATTGCCGCCGGGCAAAAGCCGGTAAAGCTCGACTGAAACAGGTTCGCCCCCGCAAACGCGGTCAGCCAGAGAAATCCAGGATGAACCCAGTGCGCCAACGCCAGACTGGCCAGCACCACCACTCCGGCAAAACGGAAAACTGCAGTATCAAGGGTCATAGCTATTCTCCTTATTTGAAACGCAGCTTGCGAATGCCGAGGGCGTGCATCGCAAGTTTTTCGTAAAAGGGTTCGCTGGTCCCGCGCCGCACTTTGTGCAGGAAATACTTCTCGAAGCCGATCTTCGCGAGGTGGACCCACTTGCCGCTGGCTGACCAGTTGAGGTTGCGCGGCGGGATCTGGGGCTGGGCGACGAAGGCCACGCCGCCATCTCCGAAATCAGCGAGGCAGACGGCGTTCCATGTCGCCTCCTCGACAGGCTCCTTGCCTTCGAGTTCCAGCTTGAGATTGGCAGCGATGGCGGTGACCATCGATTCGATCATGAACCCGGTCTTCGGCACGCCAACAGGAACTGGCGTCGGTCCGATTGGTGGAATCGCAACGCAAACGCCCAGCGAATAGATGTTCTTGAACGTCGGATTGCGCTGGTGCTTGTCGGCCAGAATGAAGCCGCGAGGATTTGTCAGCCCTGCAATGCCATGCACAGCAGAGATACCCCGGAAAGCAGGCAGGATCATCGAGTAGCCGAAAAGCAGGTCATGGGCCGACTTGACCGATCCATCGTCCGCCACTTCCTCGACATGCATCGTACCCGCTTCCACCTTGGTGATCCGGGCGTTGGTGACCCACTTGATGTGGCGATTGCGCAGTTCGCTTTCGAGCAACCCCTTGGTATCGCCGACGCCGTCTAGGCCAAGATGGCCGATGTACGGTTCTGGGCTGATGTAAGTCATCGGCACACGGTCGCGGATTTTGCGGCGGCGCAGTTCGGTGTCGAGGATCAAGGCAAACTCATAGGCCGGGCCAAAACAGGATGCGCCCTGCGCCGCGCCGACGACGATGGGCCCCGGATTTTCGCAGAAGCGATCAAAGGCATCGGCTGCGTGAGAGGCATGGTCCGTTCGGCAGACCGACTGGGTGAACCCATCGGGACCAAGCCCCTCCACTTCGTCAAATGCCAGTTCTGGACCAGTGGCAATCACAAGGTAATCATAGGGGAGCGAGGTGCCGTCTTTAAGCTCGACCCGATTCTCCTGCGGATGCACCCGCTTTGCACCGACGGCGGTAAAGCCGATGCCCTTTTTCTTCATGATCGGGGGCAAGTGAACCTTGATCGCGTCGGGTTCGCGCCAGCGCACCGCAACCCAGGGATTGCTTGGTACAAACCAGTAATCTTCCTGATCGTTGACCACCGTGACATCCGCTTTGCCCTTTGCAGCGGCGCGAATTTCATAAGCAGCAATCGTGCCGCCAAGGCCTGCACCAAGGATTATGATCTGGGGCAATGACATATTCGCTCTCCCGCAATCCGGTTCCGCGCCTAAGTTTCGCACACATTCTGCCGAAAGGTAGGCTTACACTCAGTATTGGCATTGACTTATATAATGCATTTACGATATACGCAAGAGATAAAGTTAGCATCGGGTCATTCGATCCCGGTTACGCGACGAGAAGGACATCCACATGGTTTTCGGCTTCGGTAAGAACAAAGCTGACGCGGCGCATTCCGAAGTGAGCCCGCAGGAACTCGAAACGATGCTTCGCGACGGGAGCGCAGTTGTCGTCGATGTACGCGAAGTGGATGAGTTCCGGAGCGGCCACATTCCCGGCGCGATCAACTTGCCGCTATCCACGTTTCAGCCGTCCAGACTGCCGGATCCTGCGGGAAAGAAGCTGGTGCTCACCTGTCTGGGCGGCAAACGCTCAGGCATGGCGCTCGACAAGTGCCGTGTGGCTGAGGCTGCCGCCGATACGCATCTTACGGGCGGTTTCGGTGCGTGGACTGCGGCCCGACTGCCGGTCGAACAATAAAACCTGAATTGGGGGAAGCGGTTATGCGTGGATTTCTGATGGCCCAAACTGCCCTTGGCATTGCGGCGCTAAGCCTGTCTCTGACGGGTTGCGGCAGCAGCAAGGAAGCGGCGCAGGCGGCCAAGGCGCCAGCAGGTCCCCGACTGGTGCTTGGCCCGATCGACACGGTCGCTTGGCAGGATGTCAGCGCGGAGATTGCCACGGTCGATCAGGCTCAGGTGCTCGCCCGCATCCCCGGCATATTGACCACCCTGACGGTGCGCGAAGGCGACATGGTGAACAAGGGCCAGACGATCGGGCGCATCGTTGACAGCCAGCTTGGCTATCAGGCGGGTGCCTATGGCGCACAGGCAGCCGCCGCGCAGGCGCAGGCCGCGCAGGCGCAAGGCGAACTGTCGCGGGTGCGCTTCCTTTATCAGAACGGGGTCTATGCCAAGGCGAGGCTCGAACAGGCTGAGGCTGGTGCAGCCGCCGCCAATGCCCAGATCCGCGCGGCACAGGCGCAGCAATCGGCAGTGGGAGCGGTGGCTGGACAAGGCGTGGTGACTGCACCTGCCACTGGCCGCGTCCTGCGCGCTGACGTTCCGGCCGGTTCCCCGGTTGCTCCGGGTATGGCGATTGCGGTGATTACCGCTGGCCCGACGATTGTCCGCCTCGAGATGCCCGAATCGCTGGCCGATAAGGTCCATGCCGGATCGCGGGTTACAGCCAACAGCGTCGGCGGCGGCTCTGGCGCTGGCACGGTGATCAAAATCTACCCGTCCGTCACTGCCGGACAAGTAACCGCCGACGTCGACATGCCGGGTATAGACAACAAGCTGATTGGCCGACGCGTTGCCGCCAAAGTTGAAATCGGAGCACGCAAGGCGCTGCTGGTGCCGACCACCTATGTCGTCAATCGCTATGGGATCGATTACGTGACGATACTGGCCAAGGATGGTTCGGCAGCCCAAGTGCCCGTTCAGACTGCAGCCTCGGCAGAGCCGGGCAAGCTGGAAGTCCTGTCTGGCGCGGCTGCCGGTGACACTTTGATCGGGACGGCCAAGTGAAGCCCGGCATTTCTGCGAAGCTGGGCATATCGGGCAAACTTACCCGGGCGACAATCATGTCGCCGCTGACCCCGCTGTTCCTGCTGGCAGCGATCCTTGTTGGCCTACTGGCGACGATCACGATCCCGCGCGAGGAGGAGCCGCAGATCAAGGTGCCGATGGTGGACATGATGGTCCAAGCACCGGGCCTTTCAGCGCGTGAGGCTGTCGAACTTGTCGGCAAGCCGCTGGAAACCATCGTCAAAAGCGTCGACGGCGTCGAACATGTCTATACTCAGGCGCAGGACAATGGCGCGCTGGTAACGGCGCGCTTCCTCGTCGGATCGAACCCCGAAGACGCGGCAATCCGCATCAACGAGAAGATCGAGGCCAACAAAGACCGCATTCCGGTCGGCATCCCGGCCCCGCAAGTGACCGTGCGCGGGATCAACGACGTGCCCATCGTCGTCCTGACCCTGACCCCCAAACCGGGCGCGGCAGGCGTCTGGAATGATCAGGCGCTGGCCGAACTGGCGGGTAAGCTGCGAACTGAGATCGCCAAGGTCGATGATGTCGGGCTGACTTTTATCACCGGCGGCCAGCACATGGCCCTGCGCATAGTGCCTGATCCGGCAAAACTGGCGCTCTACCGGGTGCCGCTGGGCAACTTGATCGAGGCCGTCGCCCAAGCCAACCGCGCCTTTCCCGCCGGAACCGTACGTGAAGGTGGACAGGCTGCGCTGGTCGTTGCCGGGCAAACGCTGCGCGACGCACAAGAGCTATCCAGCCTCACCGTCCGCTCGGCCAGTGGCGCGCCGGTTCTGCTTTCCGATGTTGCCAGGATCGAGCAGGCACCCACGCAAAATCAGGCGCGTGCGTGGCGCTGGGCCAAAGACAGCAACGCCAACTGGAACATGGGCCCGGCAGTAAGCCTTGCCATCGCCAAGCGCGCCGGGGCCAATGCGGTCACCGTTTCGGAAGGCGTCGTGGCCCGCGTGAACATGCTGAAGGGCAAGCTGATCCCTGCGGGCGTCGAGATTTCCGTCACGCGCAATTATGGCGAAAGCGCCAATGAAAAGGCCAACGAGCTTATCTTCCACCTCGCGCTGGCGACCTTTTCCATCGTCGTGCTGATCGGCTTTGCCATTGGCTGGCGCGAAGCGGGCGTTACCGCCATTGTCATTCCGACAACGATCATGCTGACCATGTTCGCCTCGAACATCATGGGCTTTACGATCAACCGCGTCAGCCTGTTCGCGCTGATTTTCTCCATCGGCATCCTTGTCGATGATGCCATCGTGATGATCGAGAACATCGCCCGGCATTGGGCCATGAACGACGAGCGTTCGCGCATCGATGGCGCGGTTGATGCCGTGGCCGAAGTCGGCAACCCGACGATCATTGCGACTTTGACCGTTGTCGCCGCCCTGCTGCCGATGCTGTTCGTCTCGGGAATGATGGGGCCGTATATGGCGCCGATCCCGATCAATGCCTCCGCGGCGATGATCTTCTCATTCTTCGTCGCGGTGATCATTGCGCCTTGGCTGATGGTGCGTTTCGCTAGGAAAGCCCTCGCGTCCGATGGCCATGGCGGCCACGATGCGCACGGCGGCAAGCTCGGCAGTCTTTACAAACGCTATGCCAGCAAAGTTATCGCCACACCCCAAAGCGCCAAACGCTTTCTGATCATCGTCGGCGTCGCCACTCTGGTGGCCTGTTCGATGTTCTACTTCAAGGCAGTGACCGTGAAGCTGCTGCCGTTCGACAACAAGAGCGAAGTGCAACTCGTCGCCGACTTGCCCGAGGGCACCAGCCTTGAGACAACCTCGCGGGTTCTCGAACAGGCCGCGTCCGTGGCGCGCACGGTGCCTGAGGTTACCTCGATGGAAGCCTATGCGGGGACATCGGCTCCGCTCAATTTCAATGGCCTTGTGCGGCACTATTTCCTGCGGAATGCGCCGGAAATGGGCGACCTGATGGTGACATTGCTGCCCAAGGGTGACCGTTCGCGTTCAAGCCATGACGTCGCGGTTGACCTGCGCGAGAAACTGAAGGCGATCCCCCTGCCCGCTGGCGGCTCACTCAAAGTGGTTGAGACCCCGCCCGGCCCGCCGGTGTTGGCAACGCTGCTAGCCGAAATCTACGGGCCGGACGAAGCCACCCGTCAGAAGACTGCGACCCAGGTGGAGGCGATCTTCAAGTCCATTCCTTACATCGTCGATGTCGACAACAGCTTCGGCCAGCCCCGCCCAACGCTCAAACTGATCCCAGACCGGGCGAAGCTCGATCACTATGGTCTGTCCGAGCGTCAATTGTTCGACAGCATCGGCGCACTGATGGGCGGTCAGGTGGTGGGTTATGCACCGCGAGGAAATGAACGTGATCCGCTGCCTATCGAACTCGGCCTCGATCAGTCGCAGCGCAGTTGGTCAGCTTCGCTGGCAGCGACCCCAGTCGCCGCAACGCCGACCGGGCAATTGGTGTCCTTGGGTGAACTGGTCACGGCGCGGATGGAACCGGGCGGGCAGGCGATATTCCGCCGCGACGGGCGCGGTGCGGCGATGGTCACGGCGGAGCTTGCCGGTCGCTATGAGGCACCGATCTACGGCATGCTGGCAGTCGACGAAGCGATCAACAATTTTGACTGGAAGGCGCATGGGCTGGAGAAGCCTGACGTCATCCTCCACGGTCAACCCGAAGACGAAAGCAGGGCATCGCTGCTGTGGGACGGTGAATGGGAGATAACCTGGGTCACGTTCCGCGACATGGGCGGGGCGTTCATGGTCGCGCTGCTGGCCATTTATGTACTGGTGGTCGGCCAGTTCCGCAGCTTCACCATTCCGCTGGTGATCCTCACCCCGATCCCACTGACGCTGGTCGGCATCGTGCTCGGCCATATCCTGTTCCGCGCCCCGTTCACGGCAACATCGATGATCGGATTTATCGCGCTGGCAGGCATCATTGTCAGAAACTCGATCCTGCTGGTCGATTTCATCCGGCACACCCGCAACCCTGACAAGAGCTTGCGGGAGACACTGCTGGAAGCTGGCATGATCCGGTTCAAGCCGATCGTGCTAACGGCGGCGGCGGCAATGATCGGAGCGTCGGTGATCCTGACTGACCCCATCTTTCAGGGTCTGGCGATTTCGCTGCTTTTCGGCCTCGCCTCCTCGACCTTGCTAACAGTTCTCGTTATCCCCGCAATCTACATAGTCTTGCGCGACGATGGTCGCCTCTTTCTGGAACCACAGCCATGAAGCCGCCAAATCGCTCCGAACTCAAGGCCAACGCCGCAGTTATGGCGGGGCGTCTCAAGCTGATGAGCCACCCCGAACGGCTGCTGATGCTGTGCCGGATGGATGAAGGTGAAGTCTCGGTGACCGAGCTTGTCGAACTGGCCGGGCTTTCCCAGTCGTCGGTCTCGCAGCATTTGGCGATGCTGCGAGAGGAGGGCGTCGTCAATATTCGCGGGGAAGCGCAAACCCGGTTCTATAGCCTCAAGGATCCTATCGTGCGCGGGGTCATCCATACCCTGTGTGAACTGTGCAGCGAAGCCGGCAAATGACGCTGGGCAACCATGGGACCATCAGATGACTGCTTCCGACCCCGTCCTGATCATCTGTCCGTCCTGCTCAACGGCCAACCGGGTCCCGCGAGATAAGCTGGCGGCAGGCGGCAAGTGCGGCCGATGCAGCGGTCCACTGTTCAATGCCCATCTGAGCAAAAGCGGTATCCCGCTGCTCGTTGATTTCTGGGCGTCCTGGTGCGGACCTTGTCGGCAAATGGCCCCCGCATTCGAAGCCGCAGCCAGCCAGCTTGAGCCCTATATCCGGCTTGGAAAACTCGACACCGAGGCGGAGCAGGCCATTGCCGCCCGCTTCGCCATTCGTTCCATTCCGACGATGATACTATTCGCCGGCGGCAAGGAAGTAGCCAGACAATCGGGTGCCATGCCAAGCAGCGCTATCGTTTCGTGGACCAGACAGGCACTGTCGGCATGATATCAGGTTTGATCACTCGTAGATCCACAAACCTATCAAATCATAGATTAATTTTTGAATAGGGATCTCAGAGGCGCGGTCGCTCGAACCGATGTGGGTCGAGCGATTTTGGCGTAGTGCTAATATGCGGCACCATTGCGGGTGTACTAAACTGGTGTCCGCGACGGAGTTGATCGCTGACCAGCTTGTCCACGCTGGCGAAGGCAATCTTCAACCTGCCATCGTCCTTGCCGAAGCGGTTCAATGCGAGATCACGCGCAGCGCGCGCGCTCAACTCCGCGTTGCGCAATAGCGGGTCGGCCAGGCGCTGATCCGCGGTCTTGTTCAGAAACTCCCGGCCGAGATCGCGCTTCTGATCGGGATCAATGGCGGCCATCTTGGTCTGCACCTGCTTCGCCGGTGGCAGGATAGGCACGACGGGGTTCGCGCCCTTGTCCGGCAAAGGCCGAAATTCGTTCGTCGCGCGCCAACGCTCAAGTTCGGCTCGGACCAGGGGGGAGGGGTTGTGCCCCACCTTCAGGTCATATTTCTTAGCTTCGAGCCATACGGCGTCCTTATAGACTTGGGTGCCTTCCAGCTTGATCGACGACCACCCACGGTCGACGGCGAGTTTCACCGAGTCCGCGATTGCCGCCCCGCTCTCGTGCGCGGTGCTGATCTTGTGCTTGTCGATCACGATCGCCGGCGTCTTGCCCGCTGGCTCGTAGAGGCCAACCCGTTTGTCATCTTCGCGCACGACCAGGTAATGCTTGGAGATCTTCTCGCCGAAGACCTCCCAAGCCTCGCGGCGTTTCTCGTCATCACGGCGCAACGCCTCTGCGACCTTGGTCGCACCCTCGCGAAGCCGCTCACCGATACCAGGTTTTGCGTCCTTGATGGCCCGGTCCGCGATCGCGCGAACATCGAGATCGGCCAGCCTGTTATCCAGATCGCCGACATAGGCCTCGTTGCGGCCGTTCTGCCAGCCATCGGGGCTTTTCACGTTCAGTTCGATACTGCCCATCGTCATTCTCCTGCGCTGGTTGTTATTTCAATCGGGCTGCCACAGGCGCGGCATTGTCGGCGACTGCGAGGGACAGCTCGGCCTCAAGTTGATGGCGGTACGCTGACACATCGGCATCGGCGATCAGCCCTTTCATGGCGGCGAGCGTGTTCGTGATATTGGCAGGAGCAAAGCCGCCCTCGTTTGCAGCGAGATCGTCAAACACCTGCTCGACATCGGCCTTGAAATCGAAATCGACTCCGCCGGATTCCGCGTCAGGATCGGTGTCTCCGAACGCCGCGGCAAAGCCGCGCTGGCCCGCCATGTAGGCGTAATAGTCCTCGATGTTCTGACGAGGCAGTTCGACGCCGCCCATCGCCGCGCGCTTCCGCAATGTCCGGTCTTTGAAATACAGCACACGGTCGGAAAGGATCGCCGGTTGCCCAGCCTTGAAGATGAGCGACTTTCGCCGCGGCATCTCCGTGACCTCCTTGGGGAAGAGAAGGGGGCGTTGACCGAGGCTCTCGCTGTTGCTGCCAAGGCTGCTGTTTCCGACCGAGGCCAGCACATTGTAGCGGGTCGTGCTGCGGTTCCTGACCACAATCCCGTTCGAGCCAAGCTGCTTGGAGATCGCCTCGGCGTCCTGAAACGTGTTTGGCCGCATGACGATATTGGTCTGGCAACAGGTCTGGATCGTGTTTGCCGCATAGGGGCCATAGACCTCCTGAAGCTGCGAATGGGCCTGGATTACCGGCGCCATCGAGATCCCAAACCCGCCCATGTAGGACATGGCATCGGCGAGGACGTCCATCTTACCGAGCCGCTTGAACTCATCAAGGATGAGAAGGCAGCGCTGCGAGCGCGGCGCGATCGGCCGATACTTGCCCCGCCATGCCCGGCGCAATTCTGGGATCAGCGTCTTGCGGGTCAGCCCGCCGCGCTCATAGCGGTTCGCAACCTCCTCGCATTTTTCGTAGAAGGAATATTCCGTGCGGACAAACTCGTCATGGCTGTTCAGGCTGACGATCTGCTGGAAGATCAAATTGAAGAGCGGCGCGAGGATGTCGAAATCATCGGGCGCGCAGCGCAGATAGATCGTCATGCGTGTGCTGCGCAGTTCGCGCAGATCGAAGTCGCTGCGCCGGGTCGCGAGCACGACGCGGGGCAGGGCGAACAGGCCAAGTTTGCTCTGAATGGTCGAGCGGATGTTCATGTAGGTTTCGTCGTTATGGGCGCAGAAACTCTTCATCAGGTCGATCGCACCTGGCGCAATCGGCCGCTTGCCGGCTTGTAATTCTTCCTCCAGCACTTTCACCTTGCCCATGAGGGTCTTGCGCGGATCGCCTGCGAGCACCGTGAAGATGTTTGCCAGCGTCAGATCCTGGTCGGGTTCGGACGCCAGAAGGCAACCGACGGCGCTGAAGCCGTCACGCGCGCTGTCGGTGAAGAAGGGGTTTCCCTGGAGGGGGTAGGGGAAGAGCTGGATGGCAAGCCGTTGCATCTGCTCGATCAGCACGTGCGGGATTTGCCGGTCCATGTAGGAGAGAGGATTGAAGCAATGCGTCGTGCCATCTGCATTGAGCGGATCGAGGACGTAAATTGACTGGCCCAGCTCGTCCGCCCGGTATCGCGCTGAATTGTTGTAATTCTCACCCCTCAGATCGACACATACGGCCGAGTGGTCGATCATCAGCAGGTTGGGAATCACGAAGCTGACGCCTTTGCCCGAGCGGGGAGGGGCCTGGCACATCACATTGTCTTCGGCATCAGCTCGCATCCAGCGCGAGCCCCATCGGCCGATTATCGCCCCCTGTTCGCGAAATGCCCCGGCTTTGCGAATATCGTTGCCGCTCGCGAACCGGGCCTCTCCGAACAGGGATTCATTGCCGAACAGCAGCGCGTACATGCCGCAGATCGACAAGAGGGTGACGATGCCCAGAATGATGAGGAAGGGACCGGCCAAGCGTATGTCATGGCGCATCGCCCACATGACGAACGGCACTGCCCTGGGATCGGTGTGCAGTGTCAGCAGATGGTTTTTGCCGAGCGCGATGACGCTGCCGAGTACTGATCCCAGCACAGCACCGATTAGAAGACCGGCGCCGATCGCAAGGATATGAATCCAGGCGCTATAGCGCCCCCACACTCCGCCCATCTTCGCTCTCCGCTGGCCTGAACCACACCTCCGTCATCCGATATTTTGCGCTCTCGCCGTCGAGCGGCGGAAAGCGCTTCATCTGGATGACAATATCGACCAGCGACCGGAGCAAGGCGCGGATGTCATCACGCGCGAGATCGTTGCCGCCTTCGCTCTCCTTGACCAGCAACGTGAGCTGTTCGAGCGCCCCTTCGGCCGAGTTTGCATGGACCGTGGTGATCGATCCCGGATGCCCCGAATTGACGTTGCGCAGATAGAAAAAGGCAGTGCCGTCGCGCAGCTCCTGCAGCAGGATACGATCAGGCCGCATCCGCAGCGAGGATTCGAGCAACTCCTTCGCGCCGATCTTCAGCCGTGAATTTCCGTCCTTGGAATAGGTCATGTGAACGCAGTTGCGCTGCGGCACGACCAGCTCGCGCGTGTCTTCGATCGTGAGGATGCGCTCATAATCGGGAATGAGTTTGATAAGTGCCTTCGACAGGCTGGTCTTGCCGCTGCCCGTCGCGCCCGAAATCAGGATGTTTTTCCTCTCCTCGACCGCTCGCTTGAGAAACCGCGGCCAATCCTTGTCCCGATACAGCGCCAGCAGTTCGTCGTCGGTCGGGCTCGCCTCACGCGGCGCCGTCCTCTCGAACAATCCGCCCTGTTCGAGATCTTCCATCGACATGGCGATCGAGGATGCCTTGCGGATGGTGATCGACACCGTGCCCGTGGGCACCGCTGGCGGGATGACGCACTGGACGCGGGCACCGTCGGGCAGAACCGACGATACGACCGGCATTTCCTCGCTGACGTCCTGCTTCGTAAAACCTGCGATCAGATCGCAGAGAGTACGCAGCGCGCGATAATCAAGCTCGGGCGTCTCTATCCACTCCCAGCCATTGGGTGTTTCGATGCCGATCTCGCCGATTGCGTTGACGACGACCTCGGTGACATCCTTGCGTTCATAATGGGGTGCGATCGGCGCAAAGAAGGCGTCGAACGTCCTCTCGCCGACCGCCGCCATTCAACGGCCCGCCTGCGGCTGCTTGATCCGCACATCATAGACGGTGCCAAAGTCGTAATCCCGCGCGACCTGGATCGCGACGGTTTGGCCCTGATTGGCCTTGAGGATCGGCTGCACATTCTGTGAGCCATTGAGGGCGGCCGAGGCGGTGTTCGCCGGCACCTGGGTTGAATTGGTCCCGATACCCGCAAAATGGGTCGACGCGACCGAGGCCGCATCCTCAAGCACCGAGAACATTAGTGCCGCGCCAAAGCGCTGCCAGAACTGGGTATCGACGCCGCCACCAATACCGGCACGGCCAAGCTCATCGCTCGCCGGTGATCCGAGATCGATTGCAACTCCGCGCGGTGTCAGTGCCCGCGTCCAGACCACGAACAGACGCGCCTGACCCTGCCGCACGCCGCCTGTATACTGGCCGAGAACTTTGGTGCCTTTGTCGAGCATCACCACGCGGCCGTTTTCGGAATAGATGTCCTGACCAATGATGCAGGACACAATTCCGGCTTGGGTCGAATTGATCGCGGTTTGCAGCGTGCAGGGGATGGTTCGGCCGGCAGCAACGAGGAAATTGCGGTCGCCGATGATGGTGGCGCGCGCGACCTCGATCTTGCTGCGGGTGAGTTGGCCTCCCAGATCGCCCGAAGCGCTGACCGGGGCCGTGACGAAGCCGCCCGCACCCTGCGGCCCGCCCTGACCACCGACAAGCGGCCCGGGCATGGGCGCGCCCATCTGCGGTGCGCCGCCATTCTGTCCCTGCGGCGTAAAGCCGCCGCCCAGGCCGCCAGCATATCCCATAATCGGCGCCCGCTGGGAGGCGATAGCGAGCTGTTGCGCACGGCTGAGCTTGGGCGTCCCGGCGCCGCCAGTCGGCACCGGCGCTTGCGGATTGCCAAAGGTGTTGACCGGCTGACCGCCCGCCAGTGCGGTCTGTCCCGGCGTCAGTGGTTGCCCTGAGGCATGTCCGATCCCGCCATTCAGCGCCTTGAACGCGGCATCCTGCTGCATTGCCTGTTGTTCAGAGACGGTTCTGGCGGTGCCCGCCTTCTGCTCAGGCTCTTTCTGCGCGGGCCAGATCATCGCATGGGCCGACAGGATCAACAGCGTCGTAATGATGCCGCCTCCTACGATACCCGCGCCGAACAGCACTGGCATGATCTTGCGGTTTACGGTCCCGCGCGAGCGCGCGAGCGCGGCGTCAGCGCCGACGGCATCCCGGTCGCCTGGGACCGACATCACTTCCTCGCTCATTGTCACTGCTCCTCCGGCGCGGATTGCGGTTGCGGCGGCGAAGCGGGCAGGCGCTGCCCTTGGCCGGTCTGCGGCGTGATGGCGCTGCCGTCAGGAGCGCGCAGGCCAGGTTTGACTGTGCGCTCGATAATCGGTGAGACGGTTCCGGTGCGATCAAGACGGCCCTTGGCGGGCGGCGCTCCGTTGGTGACGCAGAGGACGGACTTACCCTTGCGCAGCCGCATCTCCTTGTAGATGCCGTGAATCACGACATAATCCTCACGGACATCGTAATCGATGATCGCCTCGGCTCCGTCCTGATTGACGCCGAAGATGGCCGGGATTTCCTGATGGCCGGGAAAGCGCATGACGGTGAATTCGCCATTGTCCGAAACCTCGCTCGGCTCGAGCTGGCTGTCGCCCCGAAACCAGTAATCGAGGTTGCGTTTGCCCTCGACGACGGCCTGGTCGAGCGCGGCTTTCACCACACCGGCCTCGGCATCGCGGCCTGCCTGTATCTGGGCATAGAGCGCTGCATCGCGGCTGCGACTGGCCTCTTCGCCGCTGTAGCGAAACTTGATCGAATACATCGGCGGCCCGCCATTCATGACGAGCTGGAAACGGTAGCTGCGCGTCTGGCCCCTGTAGTTGGTCAGCACGATCAGATTTGTTGATCGGCCGGATTCGCGCGGCTTCAGGAAGATGATGTTGCCGATGGGCGCGATTTCCCATGAGATCGTATCGCCCAGGGCGGCCTGGGTAATCGTCTCGCCGGGACTGAACTCGATTTCCAGCGCGTGCCGGAAGCGGCCATAGATCGTGTAAACCTGATTGGGGTTATATTCGACGAAACGGACGCGCGAGTCAGCCTTGCCGCCGACAGGAACCGCGTCGGCCCAGGCCCCTGTCGACGGCAGGACCAGCGCGAGCGCGAGGAGTGCGGTACGCATATCAGTTCTCCGGCGATGTCTGGTAATTGGTCACTTCAAAGCCGACCGGATTGACCTGCAAATCCGCATCGAGCGGCGGCTTGCTGGTAATCCGATAGGTCAAAGTGGCGATATAGCGGCCGACCTGCGCCGGCCCGGTGTGCTCATAAACGGTCTGCGTGTAACGTACCTGCGCGACGCTATCGTTGATGAAGCTGATCGAGCGGATTTCGATTTTAACGAAGGGAATATCGGCGAACGACTTTTGCGGGCTCGATGGGTTGGTCGCGACGAACCACTGATTGAACCGCTGCGCTTCCTCGGTGCTGGATAGAAGATTGACCGCGTGGACCATCTCATTCTCCGCGAGCGGCACCCAGCCTTCGCGATTGCTCACATATTGCGCGATCATGTGGCGCTTGAGGCTGGCACCATAAGTTGCCGGATTGGTGCCGCTCATCGCGGTGATAACGGCGGTATTGCCGGTCGCTCGATCGACCTGGATCACATAGGGCACGACCTTCTTGAGCGGTGCCAGCATGGCGACCGCACCGACCGCGACGATCGCCACGATGGTCATGACGATGGCGAGCGCCCAGGCGAAGCGCGAACTCCATTTCGCGCGCAAGATGTCATTGCGCTGCCAGTCGCGGCCTGCGGCCGACAACTGCTCCATTTCCTTCCTGGAATATTCGCGCATCGCTCAGCAGCTCCGAAACGAAGATGCGGGTGAGGGGAGCAGCATCGCTCCGCGCCTCGGCGGCGAGGCCACCGGCGCGCGTGTGCCGTGTCGGGCCTTGCCTCCTCCGTGCGCAGGTGCCGGTGTGGGGGTCACTGCAGGCACAGGTGGCGGCCCGTTCAGATCGTCGGGGGAGGGGACCGCGAGTGAGGGCAGCGTCGTGCCGTTCGGGTTTGCATAGCGATAATGGCCCGAAGTGCAGGTGCTCAGCTTTTTGAGCTGTGGCGCACACCCGCTCAAACCCATGCCGGCCGCGACCAGCGCCAAAACTGTCCCAGTTGGTATGCGCAACATCCTATCCCCTCGAAATGGAACCACCGCGCGATGCGGCCGCCGCTGCGCGGCCGGCGCCGCCCATTCTGCCGCCCGCGCGGTTCATGACTTGATTGGCGGCCAACGCCATGAAGGTGTGACCACCTGAGGCCGCGCCGCCAGCGAGGCCCGATGCAATCGCCGGTGCCTGGAAGAACAGGAATGTCCCGACCAGATAGACCAGCATGATTTCGATTGCTTCGGTCAGAAACTCGGTTGCGATGAGGCCGGGCGATGAAGCTGAAGCGGCGACCAGATCGGCGCTCGTGCCGAGGAACATATTCACCGTGGCGATGTTCGCATCGACGATCATCTTCGTCATGATGATCAGCACGATATAGAGAATGACGTAGTTGATCGCCTGGCTAAGCCAGCCCTGAAAGAACCACCGGGTCTGCGGCCAGAACACGCAGGCAATCGCAATCGGCGTAAAACATAAGACGATGTCGAGCGCGATCTGGGCGAAGAACAACACGCAGAAGCCGACCGCAGCCGAGATTCCGGCGCATACCACTGCCATGATCAACGCGAGGAAGTCCTCGATCTTCTCGATGGCCTGATCGATGTCGACGCCGGTGAGGGAGGTGACTACGCTGGCGACGACGCCCTGATCCTGTCCGCTGGCGCTGGCATTGGCCGCACGCTGGGATTCGCGCAATTCCATCGCCTTCTGGATCTTCCAGACTCCGGCGAAATATTCGTCCATCGCCTGTCCGACATTCGAACCCGTCGATGCGCCGGCAAGGCTAGGACCGAGCTGGTTCAGCGTGGTGACGGCCTGGCCGACAAAACCCAGCGACCCAAGACATGCGATCATCAACGCGAACTTGGTTGCGCTCACTGCCACCTCGGCGAGTGGACGGGCGACGGCACCGCGAAAGACGAGAAATCCGAGCAGAATAAAATAAAGTGCGCCGCTTGCGGCAAATGCGGTCGTGGCGATCGGCGTCCACTGGCCGACATAGGTGCTCGTCACCGATGCGAGTGTGCCGGCATAGGCATTGTAGAGCGACTCGAAGACCCCGGCGGCCATGGTTCAATGCTTTCTGAGAGGAACGATGGTCACTTGCCCGGCCAGCGCTTGAGATCGTGCATGGTCAGGTAGAGGCGGGCCTGCGCGGTCAGCGAGACGCAGCGCAGATCCTCGAGCTTGGTCAGCGTGCTGCTCGCGTTGAGCGAAATGCAGAGCGGCTGATATTTCGGATAGAGCGATGGGTCCTTGTCCAGCATCGCGATGGTGATGTTGGGGATACGAGGCCCAGGCGGGGTTGCTGGCTGCGTGTTGCACGCAGCCAGTCCCAACGCCGCACCCAGGACGGCGGCCCTTTTCACGGTCAGTAACCCGTCCACTGAGTAGAACTGGTCTGCAACTTGGTGTCGATCGCGCTCATCCGCGCGGCCGTGTTGCTCAGCCGATACGCGTTGTAGCGCATGCGTTCGTTCGCGTTGTAATATTGCTGCATCCCCATCAATTGCAGCAGGCGGTTGTTGATTTTCGCGTTCTCGATGGTGGCGCGCGCGGCGAGGTCCATCGAGTCCTTGGGGTCTTGCGCGGTACTGATGTCCTGACGCAGCTCATCAAGGCCTGCATCGACCTGCTTGGCCTGGTTGCTGACATTATAGCCCAGTGTGGCCGCGACTGACGGCCCCTGATTGATCGACTGGAGAAAGCGGCCGTATGCTGACGACACCGTGCCATCGAGTGTGCCGCCCTGGCCAAGGTTTGTCTGGATCGAATAGCCGTTGCTCAGCCCCTGGGCGGCCGAGCCGAAATTACCCAGCGCACTATAGTCGGAACGAGCGAGCGTCACCACGTCCGTCACGCCGCTTGGCAAGAGCTGATTGACGTTCGCATTGTTGAGGATGTTCGCGAAATTGGCCGTGTTGGTGAGCTTGGCGAACGATTGATACGTCTGCGTCGCCTGATTGATCATCTGCTCGCCCTGCTGGATCTGTTGCAGGGTGTTCTTCACCTGGCTGATGAGCTGGAGCGTGCTGCTATTGTCATAAACAGCGATGCCCTGCGCCCCGGCCGTTGCCGGCACGCAGATCGTCATCACCGCTGCAAGAAACAGGGCCTTCTTCATTTTGCGTCTCCTTTGGGCGCCGGGGAAACTGGTGGCCGACCAGCGCATTCGGCCTTTTCAATTTCGGGGAATCCCCGATACGCACCGGCGCGGCACTGCCGTCCGATCACGCCACGGTCGCTGTCTGCGACCACTGTTGTTGCTGATGCGGGTGTAGCCCGGCGAGCATTCGGTTCCGGCTTGACGCGCGGCATGAAGATGGCCGCACCGACCATGAAAAGGACACCGAGGCCGATCACACCCGCGACCGTCCATTTGGCGCCCTTGGCACCCACGGCCGTTGCTTTCCTGAACGCCGCGAGAGGCGGCTTGCTCTGATCTATCGACTGGCGCTCGCCCATGGCCTGCAACGCGCTCATCACGGCGAGGACAACATGATCGACGGCGCCGATCACGCAGGCAGCCGCGCGAACTGACCAGGGGGCTTCGTGCGCCATCACCGGCGCTTCCTCTCTTCGTGAAATGCTGGCAGCCAATGCGCAGGATCGTCACTGGTCCGCGCTATCGCGCGTTCCATGGCAATGACCGTCTCGGCGCGGCCCGACAGCACTGCCAGCTCGTCGTCCATGCCGCTCATGTCGAGGCGGGCGACGACCGAAGTGTTGCCCTGCTTAATGAGGAAGGCGCGGCTCTCGGGCGACAGGTCGCGCTTGATGAGCTTGAATTCGACTTCGGTGAGGCCGAGTCCCTTGCGGTATTCCTCCTCTCGCGCGAACGGATTGGGCAGGAGGATCTTGGTCGCAGTCTGTTCGATGATCGAATGGCTGATATCGCTCCTGAGCGCGTCCGCTGGCGATTGCGTACCGAACACCAGCATCGCGTTCAGCTTGCGGAAGGTCTTCAGGCCGTCATTGGCGAACGCCTTGAACGTGTCATCGCCCAGCGCCTTCCAGAACTCGTCAATGTCGAGAACGAGACGCCGCCCATCGAGCAACGCCTCGATGCGGTGGAAGAGATACATCATCAGCGGCGTGCGGATTTCAGGATTGTCCAGAAAGTCCGTCATGTCGAAACCCATGAAGCGGGTATCGAGTTTCAGCCGGTCATCCTCATTGTCGAAAACCCAGCCCAGTGCGCCACTTGCGCACCATTTCTCGAGCCGACTGCCGATGCCTTCGGCATCACGAAAGCCGAGTAGCGCGCGAAATTCGGAGAGCGAGCGCTGCCCCGATGGAAGCCGCAACATGGCATCGACGCCTTCGTCGATACGCCGCTCGTCATCGACAGTCAGCGGATACCGTTCATCGCGGACCAGCACCCGCACGAACGCGCTCAGGAATGCGACATCGTGCGGCGCATTGGACGCAGCCTTGAACGGCGCGAAGCCTGTTGGCTTGCCGTTCTGCAAGGGGAGATAGGTGCCGCCAGATGCGCGCACGAAAATCTCCGCACCTCGATCCTTGTCGATAAAGACCTGCGTCGTATCGAGCTTTTCGAGCTGCGCTTGCAGGAAGTTCTGGAGCACGGTCTTACCGCCACCCGACGGCCCGATGATAAGGGTGTGCCCGAGATCGCCGACGTGGAAGTTGAACCAGAAAGAGCCGGCGGCATTGGTCTTGAGCAGGGCGACCGCCTCACCCCACCAATTGCCGTCAGCCTTGCCCGAGGGATAGGTATAGAAGGGCGAGAGGGCAGCGAAGTTTGTCGATTTTATCATCGCGGGCCGTGCGCGCATCTGCCAATTGCCCGGCAGTTGCGCCCAGAATGACGCTTCCAGAGCGAGTGACTCGCGCGCGATGACCATGCCGGTGTCTGCCGCGGCGCTGCGCGCTACGCTGATCCGGTGAAGAAGGCGCTGCGGATCGCTGTCCATCACCATCAGCGACCAATGATGGTCGCCCATCACGAACTCATTGCCCATGAGCTGGTCCATTGCCGCGGTCAGAGCCTCGGCCTGGCTGATGCCTGCGTCCTCCGAGGATTCAAACTGGCGCTGCTTTTTCGCCAGCTTGTCCATCGCCTGCCCCTTCACCTGGGAGGTGAAGCTCTGGGTCAGCACGAAGGGCATATCGAGGCCGAGCAGCGAGTTGAACTGCCCGGTACGCGTCTCGACCACATAGTCGCGGATGCCAAACATGGCGGCATAATGCGTCTTATGGGGCAGGCGGACTTCGACCGTTTCCTTGCCGAAGATGATCCGGCTTGAGTACATGGCCTGGCCGATCGGGCCATCGACGATCGGGATTCTGAGATCGTCACCCGTTATGACGTAATGCAGCACTTCGAGTGGCGCTGAGAACATCACGCCATTGTGCTCATAGGCCTTGAGAATGATCGGCGCGCAGTCCTGCATCGCCGTTGCGAAATCGAGGCACTTGCTGTCGAGCAGCGCGAGATCGCGCGCATTAAGCTCGTCAGTTTCGGTGTCGCCTGAGAACCATTTGCCAAGCACTGTCGACATCATATCGACCGGCTTGACGATGATCGTCACATAGAAGCGGTTCTCGTAAAATGTCGTGCCGACGAGCTTGTCGTAATATTTCTGGTCCAGCGCGCGAGCAAACTCGCTGCGGAAGCCATCGGCCCGGTAAGGCTTGATCGGCCGGCGGACGATATGCGTCCACATCGAAAAGCGGTCGTCACCAATCTGCCGGATCGCGATATTGAGCTTGTTGTGCCAGGCAACCAGCTCGTTCCAGTCGTTCGTCTCGAACGAACGGCCCTGCAGCTCGAACATCCGCATCCCGCACCCATTGGGCATGACGATGACTTCGTCCGAGGCATGCCGAAGATAGGGGAGATACGGCACATAGTCGTTCTCCCGCCGCAACGCGGCCAAATTCTGTACGGTCTTACTCTGCCGCTTCCACACGTCCGAAGCCTTCGCGTTTGGCAAGATGGATGGCGGTGGGCGAGTAGCTATTGCCGCCCCAATACCGCCGGTTGGTCACAAAAATGCTCTGTTTGAACCGGGTCCGAAGCCACAGTCCGACGAGGTTGAATGCGTTGATGTCGTAGAGCACGACCACGCGGCTGATGAGGTAAAGCGGTCCGGCAACGGCAATGCCCCAGAGGAAATTGTTCGTTGCCGCGAACACCAGCATCCCGGCCGACAGGACACTTGCGAACGCTCCCATTGGTATGCCGGCGAACACGGGGGGCCGTGTCATTGCCAGCATCAAGCTGTCCTTGCCGTCGGCGCTCATCCGGTCTGCATCCAGTCGGCAAGCTGGGCGGCGCCGAACACGATGGCGCATCCCGTCATCACCGAGAAAAAGTGACCCCAGTTCATCCGGCCCACCATCTTGACGAGGCCGCACCCGATGAAGGCGATGACCGCGATGATCTTCGCAGCCGAGATCAGCCAGGTTTCGATGCTCGTAAGACCGCTCGTGATGTTGGTCGGATCGGCCATCGCGACCGAAGGTATGGCGAGGGCGGTGATTGCCACACACGCGATCAGGACATTTCGCCCTTCAGGATTCCTACTTTGATGTTGCATATTTCCCTCTCTTCATTGGCCTTTGAACATGATGGCGTCGGTGTTTGGTGTGCCGTAGATCCAGCGCGGTTGTGGTTGCGGCGATGGCAGAGGGGCCGAAGCCGCCCCTTGCGGATCAGGTGGAGCAACTTGCGGCGAAGCATCGCCAGGCTCGGAGCTGAGTTGAGGAAGTTGGCCGGTGCCGAGGATTGCTCGCATCTGCGGGATCAGATCGGCTGCTGTGGTCCATACTTTGCCCACATAGCCGTTGCGTATGCCGCGCGTGGTCGAGCCGCTGTTGTAGAGGCTCCAAGTCGCGTTAATCGCATCGACGCCCGCCCGGCTCGTGCTGACCTGGCTGTAATTCTCGGCCAGCACGACGGAAGCCGCGCGCAGCGACGCGCAGGCATCGAACGTCTGCTCGACCGTAAGACCGAGCCGCCGAAGATTTTTGGAATTGATCTGGGCAAGCCCGAGATCGACGCTGTAACCCGCTTGAATATAGTGGGTCGCGAGCATAACCGCCTCAGCCAGCGAACGTGCATGGACTTTCGGCCCATTGTTCACGCCTATTGCCAGCTCGTTGAAATGCGATTCGACATGAACCTGCGGCACTATCGCCTCAAGGGCGATCCCCGGCGCGCATTGCTGCGACAGGGCCATTACGGCTCCGAGAGTTAGGCTCATGCGCTCTCCATTGGGTCTCTCCACCCTGGCGCATCACGACGCCCACCAAGCAGTCTGTCCCTTGTTCAAATATAGCCAATAGAACAAAGATGAACATGACACAAGCAGAAGCATTAAATATTGAATCTGCGACCAATCATGTTCAGATTTATACGATAGCTTGACATATTGGCAGAATATGCACATATCGGAGCATGAAAGGACGTGATGCTATGGCAACAGCAACCGCCGCGCCGGCGCTGGATCGTAAGGATCTGACGGGTCCGGCATTACGGACATTTTTCCGGATTGCAGATGCGTGGGGATTGAAGGAGCAGGAGCAGATGCGCCTGTTGGGCCTTGAAAGCCGGTCAACCTTTCAGTCATGGAAACGCGGTGCGATCGCAGCGCTCCCCAAGGATGCGCTGGAGCGTATTTCCTATGTAATGGGCATATACAAAGGCCTGCACATCCTCGTTCCGAAAACGGCGGATGAATGGGTGCGTAAGCCGAACAAGGCGCGGCCTTTCGCCGGAAATTCCGCACTGGACCGGATGATGTCCGGTAATGTCGCTGACCTTTATGTCGTGCGCCAATACGTTGATGGTCAGCGCGGCTGATCGTGGATATTCCTGTTGCCGCAGTTCACTGGACGCCCTGTTATCGGATCATTCCCAGTCGTTTCCCGCCGATCTCATTGTTCGAGACGGTCGCTGATCCTGCCGATCTGGAGGCAGTGTTCCAGATCGAGGCGATGACCAATGACCGGCTGCGCGAAGAAGCCGGAGAGCTCTCCCTTGTTGCCCCCGAAGATCGCATATCAGGGCCGGGCACATCCGCGATCATGGCGGCGTTCACTCATCTCAATCCGCAAGGTGATCGCTTCACCGACGGCAGCTATGGCGTATTTTACGCCAGCCTGACGCTGGACACGGCGGTCGCCGAGACGCGACACCACCGGATGCTTTTCTTGAGCGCGACCGATGAGCCGCCGCAGGAAGTCGATATGCGGGTCTATGCGGTCGATCTCGACGCTGCGTTGCATGACATTCGTGAAATGCGGGCAAGCCATCCGGCGCTCTATCATCTCTCCAGCTATGGCATGTCGCAAGAAACCGCGCGCGAGCTGCGCGAGGCAGGCTCCGATGGGATCGCTTATCAGAGTGTGCGCCATGATGGAGGCGAATGCGCGGCGGTATTTCGCCCGCGTCTTTTATCCAACTGCCGTCAGGAGCGCCATCTCTGCTATGTCTGGGATGGCGGCGCGATCAGCACCGTTTACGAAAAGAAGCTGCTGAACACCTGACAGGCGTGGGTGAGTGTAACTTTATCCGGAGGTACATATAGAGATGGCGCAGATATACGCTAAGCGTCCGCGCGAAACCGCGCACTCCGAGTTTCCGCTGCTTTCTTCAATTCGAGCGGGTTTGCCAATTATGAAATGCTCCAGCCACGGTATTCGAAAACATGCATTTTCATACAGGGGGGGCAATGGCTGCTCACGCCAACAGAGTTGCCATACAGGCCCCGGAATCATCGACTTGATACCAGCCAGTCGTTCATATCAGAAATACACCGACCCGTCAGTCGTCGCTGTCAGGAGCGAACCGGGCAAGGGACGCGTACCGCGGATCACCCAGAGCAGGTTCAGCGCCTCGGTGATCGGCACCCAAACATCGTCCCCTTCCGCATTCCGGCGGCGAAGATGCATGTCGCGGGCCGGCATATAATAGCCATTGCCCCAGCGCTCCCAGAGTTTGCGGGCAGGTCGATAGCTGCTGGCCACTTCGGCGCGCGCCAAAACCGCGTTGACATAGGTGCGTTTGCGGCGGGATGCGCGCCAGAGATGTTCGGGCAGTACAACCAGTGTATCCATGAAGCTGTCAGCAAAGAATCCCCGGGAATACTGATAGCTTCGATAGTTGCGGTCGATCATCGCGCTGCCCTGGATCTTGAGACTGGCCAGCATCAGGCTCAACAGCCAATATTCGCCCTGATGGCGCTCGAGCTTGACCAACCGGCCCCCAGTTTGAACATCGAGCGTGGCTGGAGCCAGAACGTCGAAGAGCAGGCCAAGGCTTTGTTCGGCGAAGTCCGGCTCCGCCACCGCTCGGCATAAGGCGACCATCCAGGCGGTGTGGCCATATTCGTCGGTTGCAGTAAGATCCGAACCGCGCTCGATAAGCGCCTCGGCCAGCGCCAGATTGCCGGCGCGCGCGGCCATCATCAGCGGAGTCGCACCACAAGGAACGCGGTGATCGACGCCGTAAAGATCGCACTCGGCCAGCACCGGCTTGAACGCGCGTTCCGAATAAGGCCGTAAAAGCCGGCCCGCTTGCGCCTTCATCGCCTTGGCAACGGGATTTTCGCGGTCGTGGCGGCGGTTCAGGTGATCGAGGCGACCCAAAAAGGAAAGGTGACCGGAGTGATTTTCGACCACACCACGGCTCGAAATCGCGGTGGCAGCGTAAAAACGCGCCTGGTCGGCCAGATCCTCGATGAACTTCGGCTGGCTGTGCCACAGCCCATAATCCATCAAGGCCTGCTTGAGCTTCGTCGAGGGGTCTTTCGGATTGAGCGCGCGGGCCTCGGATGCGCGGATAGCGGCCTCCGACCAAGGCTGCCATGGCGTCGGCTTGAACTTGAAAAAGGTTTCGCGGATCGAGCGAGCCTGTTCCTGCTTGCCCTGCAATTCCAGCTTGCGCGCTTCCAGCGCCCATTCCTGTTTGGTCGATGTCTGGGTTGCGCCGGCGAGGCCGCTCGCGTCCTCCTTGAGGTTGAGCAGCGACAGCAACGGATGGCGGATGTCCGTTTCCGCCAGAACCAAGGTCTCGACCGCGCGGGTCATCGCGACATAGAGGGCGTTGACGTAGAATTTGTAGATTTCCAGCGACTTGTCGGTCTTGTCGCGCGCCCGGCGATATTCCAGATTGTCCCTGGTGAGATCGGCGGGGCTGACGTCGCGGCAAATTTCGGCATAATCCGCTCTGGCGCCTGAGATCAGATTGAACAGGATGACGTGCGGATATTCGAGGCCCTTGACCTCGTGGACCGAAAATATCAGCGGCGTGCGGAAACGCTCGCGCGCCGCCGCCTTGTCTTCGTCGCGCAGGACGATGACCGCATACTGTACCGACGCCCGCGACCGCGCATCGAGATCGCGCAGGGTCGAGTCCTTTGCTGCCAGCAATTGCACCGATCCGGCCTCGCTTGAGGCGCAGTCGACCAGGAAACTGCTTTCGCGGTCGATCGAACCGAAGCGTGCCTGTTTGATGCGCAACAGGCGATTGGCGATGTCGGTTACCGATCGGGTGTTCCGGAAATTGGCCCGCAGCACCGAGATCTGACCTGATCCGACATCCTCGCCGGTGGCGCCTTGCCAGAACAACGCGCGCACCGCCGCCCACGAAAAGAAATTGGGATGCACGATCTGATGGGCATCGCCGCACAGTAGAAAGTGCTTTCGGTTTTTCAGCGTGGCAAGAATCAAGGCGAGCTGGGCGTTGGTGAAGTCCTGGACCTCGTCGATCACCACGAAATCGTAAGCTGGCTCGGCAAGCGGCCGCCACGCATGCGCGACGAGATTGAGATCATAGCGCCCGCTCTCGTTCAACCAGGCCACATAACGGCCAAACAGCCCATGGATGACGGCCCGCGCCCCCCCGGTTGGGAATAAAGACTGGCGGACGCCGAGGGCTTGGTAGTCGTCGAGGCTGAGTGGCGCATCCGGTCTGGCGCCGAGCACGCCGCGGAACTCCTCGAACAAGGCAAAAGCGTCGGTCCCCTGCACGTCGCCGCGCAAAGCGGTGTGGTGGCGATGGAACCAGGGCTCGAAATCGGCGAAGCGGACTTCGGTTCCGATCGGCACCCTGATGGTCTCGAGAAACTCGCGATAGCTCAGGAATTCCACCTCCTGGCCATCGTTCTCATAGCCATGCGCGCCATAGAGCCCGCGCGCCGACTGGGCGAGATAGGCCGATTGGGTGACATAGAGCACCCGCCCGCTGGCCTCGCGCAGCTTGGTCAGCGTGACTGCGGTCTTGCCAGACCCCGCCGGCCCCAGCAGCACCAGTGGCGCCGGCCGCAGCCGCACTGCTTCCTGGACGTCATCGAACATGATCGGCTTGTCCAGTAGGACAAACTGATCGCGGGTCGGATGAAGCCATGTCAGTCGGGAGGGATGGGCGCCGGGCATGACCACATCGGGCGCCAACACGTCAGCGGCGGTGACATCGGGCGCCTGCTCGATCTTGTCGGGATCGATCCGTGCACCGCGCAGGAACCGCGACTTGTCGTAGGCATGATTGTCGATGATTTCGAGAAACAGACAGACGGTCTCGCCACCGTGCCGGACAAACTGCATGAGCAACCGGCTCTTGTCGTCGAGCTTTGCCCGCCAATAAGGCGTGGGTGCCAACTTCTTGAGCGCGGCGGCCCGAAAATCTCCGGCAGCGATCGCCGACCGGACCCTGCCGATGGCCTTTTGCAAGCGGTGGGAGCCGAGGTCCTGATAGGTGAGGATTCGCATGGACCCTTGCATATCAATGATGATGCGGAAAAGGCCATAGTGGCCTCAGATTTTAGGCAAGGACTGGCCTTCGAATTAGGGCGTGTGGTCATTTCAGCCGTCTATATCCACCTCAACTGGCGGGCCGCTTCCACCCTGATTCTCGCCATTCACACACCCGGAACCGCTTCTTGATTCCTGCCGCTCGTTCTGTGGCGCAGGTCCTTTGGGGCATATTCTTGCAGCATCGGTCGCTGCCCGGGCCTCTATTGCCCCATGTTGACGACCTTCCCGCCCGGCATGATCACATCGCCGCCCTTTTGTCCGGCTGCGCACGGCCCTAACCACACGGAGGCGATCGTCATCTTGGTCTCGCCGTTCATGCCGAGGGAGGCCGCGCCGGTGGTCTTGGAGTCCAGCGACATTTTGTAATTCGTGGTCATGTCGCCGACAATTGTCCCGGTGGACTCCTTATGGCCGCCCGCGCCCATGTCGCAGGTGGACTTGAAACTCATGGAGCCGTCCAGATTGCGGCTCAGCGACTCCGAGGCGCATCGACGGTCGCGCAAGGTCTTGGTCAACACCGACATCTTTGCCTCGCTCGCGGCGTCCATGCACATCTCGGTGACGGGCATTGGCTGCTGCATTCCCTCGATGGTCATTGTATTGCGCCAGAGCCCTGCCTTGTGGTGAGGCAGATCCGTCAGCGACATGGGTCCTGCCGGAGGCGTGCTGGGTGCAACTTCCCCCGCACTGCTTGATGATGTGGTCGGCTTGTTGCACGCCGACAAAGAAATGAGCGCGACGCCGGTCAAACCGACGGCAATTAGTCCACGCATAAGTTCCTCCTCCTCCTCGATTTTTGAGAGGCTATATTATAAAGACAGCGAAGGCCAACGCGGCGGCTGTCGCCAAGAAAGCCGACCTTAGGGTCCTGAGATCGAAGCGTCGAAACCCGCCGTTCGTTAACGCAGTCGATAGGGTCACTTTAAGTAATCGACTCCGCGGCTAACATTCCAAAGGTCATTGCCGGTCCGAGGGATGCCCCGGCCCCAGCGTAACCGTATCCCATTATGGTGGCAGCGACGTCACCGACAGCGTAGAGTCCGGGGATCGGATTACCTTGCCGATTCAGCACCCTCGCCCGCGAATCGACGTCGAGGCCTCCTTTGGTATTGCACAGGCCGGGTCTGATTGGTGCTGCGAAAAACGGCGGCGTGCTTAGGCTTCCCAGGCATGGATTGGGGAGGTGCCCTGAATCTCCATTGAAGCGCTGATGCTGGTCGCCGCCGCGATTGAACTCCCGATCGATGCCGGATTGCGCTGCCTCGTTCATGCGCTCGACCGCTCGCTCCAACTCACCCGGCGGCAATGCCATATCCCGCGATAACCCGGTCAAATCGCCAGCCTGCTTCCAGGATGTGGGAGGCGAGCCATCTGGCGAAACCCCCAATACGGCATGCTTCGCCCGGAACGCCGCGTCGAACACCAGCCAGGCGTTGGCGCAGTGATAGCTGCCCCGCGCGGGATCGAAGGCCAACATACCCTTGCCGACGTCATTATAGCCCAACGCCTCGTTGACGAAACGCCGCCCGTCGGCGTTTACCAGCATGGAGCCGGGAAGTGCGAGTTCGCGCACGACCAGCGATGTAGGTCGGCCATCGCCCGGCGAATGCGTCGCACCCAGCCAGCCATCGCCGATCCCGAACAGTGCCGCACCGCAATCGAGACCGAACCGCAGCCCGTCGCCCTGGCCCCGTCCCGCAGAGAGGACCTCGAATTCGACCGAAGGCAAAAATGCACGGCGCAATCGCCTTGAACCGGCAAAGCCGCCGGTTGCGATCACCAGCGCCGGTGTTCGCAAGGTCCGCTCATCGGCGAGTTCAACGGAGTAATCTCCGTCGGCACGGCGCGTCGCCGCGATCACCGGACTACCCTTTATCACGTCGACCCCACTAGTCAGGCATGCGTGGCCAAGACCCGCGACGAGCGCCGCGCCCTGCGTCCTGACATCCTGACTGCGACGCCAGGCAACCAGTTCGGTATCAATAGATTGGCGATACTCCACATAAGTCAGCGGAGCGCGGGTCGGGTTTGTGCGGAACCATGCGGCGCGGTCTGACAGCAGCTGGCCAGCGGCAAACGGATCGGGTTCGAGGCTCCGCCCGAAACCGGCTCCTGCCCATGTTGGGTGATAGTCGTGCCTGGGGATCGAGCCGAACCGCAACGCGCTGTGGCTTTCGACGAAATCGACGAGCCTTGCGCCGATGTCGACAAAGGCTCGGGCGTTGGCGGAACGAGGCCCCGGCCCGCTTACCCGGCGCAGATAAGCAAGTGCGCTCGCAGGCTCGTCGACATGGCCTGCACGCGCCATCGCGGCGTTGCCCGGAATCCACAAGTTGCCCCCGCCTATCGCCGAGGTTCCACCCAGGACCTCGTCAGCTTCGATGAGGGCGACAGCGGCACCGCGGCTGTGCAGCGTCAGCGCCGCGGTCAGTCCGGCTGCACCCGAGCCAAGGACCACTGCGTCGTACTGCTGGGCCATCGAGGTTACTCCTGCAAAGCTCCTGGATGCGCCGCGTGCCACCCCGCCGCGCTTAGCCCATCGAGACGCAGATGATCCCAGCGACCGCCAGAAAGCAACCGACGATCGCGCTCGGGCTCATCCGTTCCTTGAAGATGAGTACCCCGAGCGGCACTGCGAATAGTGGGGCCAGGCCGGCGTAAACCGAAGCCGCTCCGGCTCCGACGAGCGAAATAGAATAAACGAGCAGAAATGCCGCTCCGGCCAAGGTGAATCCCGTCGCCACCGCGAGCAGCAGGCTGACGCGATTGGACAACACCGCGCCTACCGGCACGCGATCGACTTGCGAGGAAATGATCCACAACATCGAGCCAGCCATTATCGTCTTGAACAGGCTGACTTCGGTGACGCTTGCAGAGGTAAGCGAAACCTTGAGGACGACCGCGCCGATCGCCCAAGCGAACGCGGTGCCAACCGCAACGGCGACTCCGATCCAGTGGTCGCGCCGCGAGCTGGCCGCCTGTTTTCCTTCCGGCCCCGCTGCCAGCGCGGGTTCGGCTGGCGGCTGTGACATCAGCGCAGTTCCGGCTACGGCAAAAGCCACGCCAAGCAGCTTGAGCGGGCTTAGCGATTCGTCGAGCAGCAGCCACGACATCAGCACCGTGATCGCCGGAAATGTCTTGGCAATTGGCATGGCCTTCGACACGCCGATCTTCTTGATGGCGATGAAGAAGCTCGTGTCGCCCAGCACGATCGAAAACATGACCGAAAGGCCAATCCACATCAGCGATCTGGCATCGGGCACATGCCCGCCGGTCGAAACCCACCAGATCGGCAGGAAGATCAGTGCGGCAACCGTGCAGCGCCACGCGTTGAGCGTGATCGATGGGATTCGCGCGCCAATGCCTCGGACGAGCAGGCTGGTCGCGGCCGAGAATGCGGCGACCGAAAGGCCCGCGATCAGTCCGAGCTGAGCCTTGTCCATCAAACCGTCTGCCCGCCGTCGGCGGTGATCCCCGCCCCGTTTATGTAGGACGAATCGTCGCTGGCCAGAAAAGCGATGATATTGGCGATTTCCTCGTAAGTCCCTTCGCGGCCCATTGGCACCAGTTCGGCCGCGCGCCGCGACCGCGTGGCCTGCTGTTCGGGAGTAGCGCCCTGAAGGCGGTCGGCCATGTAAGTAGGGAGGAACCCGGGACACACTGCGTTGGCCCGGATGCCCCTTGCGCCGAAATCCTTGGCGATGACCCGAGTGAGCTGCATCAGCCCGGCTTTCGACACGCTATACGCGGCTTCGGCCGTCGAGGCCTTGAACGAGGCGATCGAAGCTGTGTTCACGATCGTCCCGCCGCCCCCGCGCTCCATCAAGGGGATGGCGCGCGCCGCAAACAGATAAGCCGAGCGCAGATTGACCGCGATCGTGCGGTCCCATACATCGACCGGGGTATCGACGATATTGCCGACCGGGTTGATGCCGGCATTGCACACCAGGACATCGAGCCGCCCGTGCGCGGCTTCCACAAGGGCGATTGCGGCATCGGCCGTTTCGGCAAGCGATACATCCTCGACTCGCCAGAGTACGGAAGCACCGGTCTCCTGCAGGTCGATGGAGAGTTTACGCAAATGTTCTTCGTTGTAGTCGAACAGAACAAGCTTTGCACCTTCGCGGGCAAAAAGTTCGGCGACCACCCGCCCCAGACCCGTAGCCACGCCCGTCGCGAGGATGACTTTATCGGCAAAGCGCATCGGCGATCTCCTTACGTTTCGGCGGTGCCGAGAAATCTAGACGGGCAAGCCCCCGACAGCTTCGAGCGCGGCGACGAGCCGCGGGGCATCTTCGACACGCAGTCCCGCTACGTTCAAACGCCCGGATGGCGCGACGTAAATAGCGTGATCGGCGCGTAGCGAATCGACTTGCCCGGGGGTCAGGGCCAGGTTGGAAAACAGGCCATTCTGCCGAGCAATCGCAGACAGGCGCGGACTGGCTACAGCGATCGCTCCGCGCACCGCGTGGATACGCGCAGCCATTGCGGAAAGTTCTTCCTGCCAGTCCGCGGTCAGTGCCGGATCCTCCAGGATCGCACGGACGACGGCCGCGCCGTGATCGGGTGGCATGGACCAGCTCACCCGGGCGTGCACCGCCAGATTCGTCGCCGCGTTGCCCGCCTGTTGGGAGTTGGCCGCCTTGACGTAGAGCGCACCCGTGCGCTCGCGATACAGCCCGAAATTCTTGTCGCAAGAATAGGCAAGCAGGAGTTCGGGCACCCGTTCACAGACGATCCGCAGGCCTGCTGCGTCGGCGTCCATCCCCTGGCCGAGTCCTTGATAGGCAAGGTCGACGAAAGGAACGAGGCCGTTGGTCGCACACAGATCGGCCACCGCGCACCACTGATCTTCATCGAGGTCGAGCCCGGTCGGGTTGTGGCAACTGCCTTGCAGCAGAACCACGTCGCCCGCCTCGGCGTCGGCCAGTTCCGTCATCATCGCGTCGAACAGCAGCGCCTGGGCCTCGAGATCGGCGAAGCGATATTCGCGGACTTCGAGGCCGCACGCGGCAAAGATCGGACGATGGTTGGGCCAGCTCGGGGTGCCCAGCCAGAGCTTGGCTTCGGGCCGCGCCGTGGCGATAAGCTCCGCTCCCAGACGGAGCGCGCCGCCGCCGCCAGGCGTCTGCAAGGCCGCGATGAGAGTCGGGTCCACCTTGTCCGCGCCAAACGCGACCGGGCGCAGCAGATCGGTGAAAACTGGATCACCCTCTATTCCGAGATAGCCTTTGCTTGACTGCTGCTCGTACAGCAACTTTTCGGCGGCCTTGACGGCGCGGAAGACCGGCGTCGCGCCGGTTTCGTCGCGAAACACGCCCACGCCCAAGTCGATCTTGTCCGCCCGCGTATCGGCGCGATGTGCGGCAATGATCTGCAACAAAGGGTCTGCCGGCATGGGTTTCAAAAGGTCGAACATCGGTACCTTCCTGAATTGCGATCGGGCGAGCACGAAAGCCGCTTTACGCAAATGTGTCGCCTTGGCGCCGCTCACTGCGCCGGCCCAGAGACCGTTGCATATGCATTACCTTCATTGCCAAGTCAACGAATATATGGTAACGTTCTTGCGATGATTAGCGTTAAGAGATGTCGTGTCATGCTTCCAAGATTCACCACCCGGCAGCTCAGTGCCTTCGTCGCGGCAGCCGAAGCCGGAAGTTTCACGGTGGCGGCGGGACGGCTGAACCTTACCCCTTCGGCTGTGAGCAGCCTGATTTCCGAGCTCGAACACGCGGTTGGTTTCAGTCTGTTCGAACGCACCACCCGGAAGGTTGCCCTGACGCCGCAAGGACGGCAATTTCTGCCCGTCGTGTTGTCGGTCCAACGGCGCATCACAATGACCGCAGTCGCCGCGTCGGATATCGCCAACCGTTCGGTAGACGTGGTTCGCGTAGCCGCACCCCAGGCCGTCGCCGCCACCCTGCTGCCCCCGCTGATCGCCGCATACCGCGTCATCGAGCCGCGCACCGAAGTGCGCGTGGTCGATACAGGAGTCGAATGGATGGCCGACCGCCTGCTCAGCGGCGAAGCCGACCTTGCGCTGGGGCCGGATCGCACCGTCAGCAGCGATGTGTCGGCCGAGCATCTCTACGAAACCGCGTGGGTGGTCTGGTTCTCACCGGCACACGCGCTGGCCGGGAGGAGCGATGTGCGCTGGGCCGATCTCCAAGGCATTGATTTTTTCACGGCCGGGCGCGACCACGAGCAGAGCGTCGGACCCTTCGGAGGCCACGGACCGAACCATCTGGCGATTGCGCCGCAGCAGGTGTTCGACAATATCTCGACCGCGCTCGGCATGGCAGCAGCCGGCCTGGGGATCACTTTCTCGCCGGAATACGTCAAGGCGCTGGCGTTGCCGATGGGCCTGGTAATGCGACCAGTGATCGAACCCCACATCACCCGCTACGTCACCCTTTATGCATCGGCTGACCGCGAGCTTCCGGACAAGGTCACCGCCCTGAGAAATTTCATCCGCGAGCGGTTGAAAGGCAAAGCGCCCTGACAACCGACGCTGCCGTGGCGGATCATCATACCGACGGTTCGACGGCGGCCCGCACGTCGCCCGCGCTCGGCCAAAGCCAACACGCGGGCGCACAGTGCGTTCACATCTTCACATTCACACCGACGCTGAACATACGGCCGACCATGTCGAACAGCGATCCGTTGGTTTGCGCCGGATTGGACGTGCTGCCGCTCGGGTAGATCGGCGGGGCCTTGTTCAACAGGTTGCGAATATTGAGGTAGAATTCCATCGGTCCCGATTCCAGGCGATAGGAAAGCTGGGTGTCGAGGTAGAGACGACCCTTAACGTTCTGGTTGAGAAGCGTCCCGGCTGCAGCCCTGACGCTGTCGATAATGCCACCACCGATGTAGCGACTTTGGAGGAAGCCGGTGAACCCGCCATTGCTATAGGTAACTTGCGTGGTGTTTCGCCATTTCGGATTGGCGAACAGTCCGACATCGCCGGCCTGTTTCTGAGGCGCGGAACCAGGGTTGGTCAGTTTTTGCGAGATCAGGCGATTGGTTACCGAGCGGATGTTGATAGTATCGCCCGCCGCCAGGGGGATCGTATAGTTGAGATCGATGTCGATCCCCCGCGTCTGGAACGCCGCGTAGTTGATCGGCCGGAGCAGGACGGTTGTCAGATTGCCCCCGGAATCGCGCACGAAGTTCGCGCAAGCGGTTGTGACACCGGCAAAGCACTGGTTCAGCAGGTTCTGGGGGGTCAAGGTCGCAACCGCATCCCTGATCTTGATATCGTAGTAGTCGACCGACAGCGTCAGACGCGGGATGAAATTAGGCTGCAACACGACGCCGTAAGTTTGGGTATTGCTGACTTCGGGCGTCAAAGTGGGATTTCCCGAAGTGAGCTGAAGGATGCGAAACACCTGAGTGTTGTTTTTGAACGGATCGGTACCGTTGAATACGTCTTGCGTGCCGGCGACAAATAGCTCGCTGAGTGAGGGGGCACGAATATCGCGCGACCGCGTTGCGCGGAACCGGATGTCGTCGACCGGCGTCCAGCTTCCGCTGACCTTCCAGGTGTTGACCGATCCACTGGTGCTGTAATGCGTGCGCCGTCCGGCCAGATCGACCGTGAGCTCACGGGCAAATGGCGCGTCCCGAAGCAACGGGATCGAGGCTTCGAGGTACCCTTCCTGAACTTGCTGCTTGGCGGACCAGGGCAAGACGTTCTGGATATTGAAGGAGCGCGCCCGCGATAGAGCGTCAGAGGTTACCGCCGTAGTTTCCCACCGCGCCTCGAATCCTGCAGCGGCCTTGATCGGCCCTGCCCAACCCTCGAACAGGGTGCCGGAAGCGTTGATGCCGACGTTCTTCAGGGTGTTGTGGGTCTTCGCCACCGCGGTGCCGGTGACGTACGATACCGCAGCTGCCGAGGGCGACCCCTCGCCGAAGATATTGAAAGGTACGCACCCGTTGGTGGGTGCGGTCAAGGTCGAGCGACAGACGATCTGTCCGCCAGGTCCGGCGACCGCGTCAACCGCTTGGGCATAGTTGGCGAGGATGTAGTTGGCCAACACGGAATTTTGCGCCTTGGCATCGCCGTAGGAGAAGAAGGCGTCGACATTCCAGGTCCCGACCGTCCCCTTGATGCCGCCGATGCCCCTGGCGACCTGCTCTAGGTTCTTCGAAAACAGGTAGCCATCTTCCTTGTCGGCCCGGGATACGGTCAGACTGGTGACCCCGGTAGCAAGCATCTGGTTGCGGACGGACGTCGGAAGGTAGGCGTTATCGCTCAGGATCGTCAGGCTCGTCGCTCCTAAATGGAGATTGGGACCGTTCACATATTCGGCTTTGACCTCGCCGTAAGAGCCTTCGCCGAATACGGACCAGCCGTTGGCGACTTCGAAGTCGATGTGGCCATAGATCGTCTTGCGCTCGTTGGGACGATTGAGTGGTTGGGTCGTGGTGGTATCGAACCCGCTACCGCCGGACTGCGTCCCGCTTGTGGTCAGCGTGCCGAAGTCATAGTTTCCGACAGTTCCGCCCGGGCCAAAGATAATTCCGGTGAACGCGGCATTCGCGGCAGCCGTGCCGCCATTCCCGGTCACTACGAAACCGCCCGTGGTCGTGCGGATACGCGAATTGGGGGCCAGAATCTGCGCAGGGGGAGCCGCAGGGTTATTGATGATGTTCACGCCCGTGCGCGCCCAGTCGCGCGATGCGGGTCCTACGCCTTCGTTCTTGAAGTACTCGGCACCAAAACTCAAGTGCAGCTTGTCGTCCATCAGTGCCTTGCCGACCGCTAAGGTGATCAGCTTTTCGGCATTGTCGCCATATTGACTGATGCCGACCTGCGCCTTTGCGCGCACCCCGTCCAGCTTGGTGTTGAGGATGAAGTTCACGACGCCCGCGACCGCATCCGAGCCATAGGCGGCCGAACCGCCGCCGGTTACCACATCGATCCGATCGAGCAGCGCCGAAGGGATCAGGTTCGCGTCCACCAGGCCGGTCGAAGTCGCCGGAACGAACCGGCGCCCATCAACAAGTGTGAGAGTACGAGCGGCACCCAGGCCACGCAGGTCGAGGAAACTGGCGCCGCCGTTCGAGGCTCCTCCGGAGGGAGGATTGCGCGTGCTCGTCGCTGTCGCAGAGAGCGCAGGAAGATCGCGAAGCGCGGCCACCGGAGTAGAGGGATTACCCCGCTGGAGAACTTCATTGCTCATCATTGTGACCGGTGTGGAGCTCTTCGCGCCAGTCGGGATGCGCGATCCGGTAACGAGTATTTCGCCGCCCTCAGCCGGCTCCTCGCCGACTCCGGGTGTTTCGGCCGCAGAGCTATCGATAACCTTGTCCGGTGCCGCCTGCTCCTGCGCGAAAGCGCCCTGCGGAGCGCAGAAGGCCGCCATCGCCAAGGCGAGACTGGTGATTCCAACGCCAGTACGAAGCGAGCCGGGCGTGGTTTGATTTGCGGTCTGAGTCATGTTGATCGATCCCCTTAAAGCGTCACACGATCTACTCACACGTTGCGGTGAGCGCCGATTGTCCAGCGAAACGATTGTCTGCTTAGAGATTTAACACAAGTGAAAGTAATTTGAGGACTTGTGAGAAAATTACTACAATACAACCGCAATAGACGAACGTAATTAATGCGCATTAATGCGCGAAGTTTAAGTTTTTTATTTTAAACCAAAAAACTTTTATTCTATCCAGTCTTCGTCGCTGGGATTGTCCTCCAAGTGTTCTTCAAGCCGGTCGAGCATTCGAAAAAATTGCACGCGCTCGGTCTCGGTGAAACAGCCGAGCAGTTCCTCGCCCACCCGCTTGCGCTCCGGGGCGATGACATCGTGAACTGCGGCACCCTCGGCGGTCAGGCTGATGATCTGCTTGCGGCGATCGACCGCCGACGAGCGTGTGGTCACTAGGCCGATGTCGCCGAGATACTGGACGACCCGGGTGATGTTGGCAGCATCGAGACCGACCATCGAAGAAAGCTCGCGATTGGTCATCGGGCCGCGGCTCGCAAGCTGCAGGATCACCCGCCAGTCGCGCGCGCGCACGATCTTGCCGTCGGCCAGCTTGACGTCCGCCGGACGCGCGATCTTCGCCGACAACAAATGGATCCTGTAGGGCAGAAACTCCCTGAGCGCGATTACGTCTTGGGGCTCCACTCCGGGGGGGAAGCGCCTCTTCTTGATCACCATTTGCGACATGCCTGCGGTTTTATCATGGGAATGGACCGTTTCGCACGCGGAGCCAGCGCGGTCGATATCCCAGGTGTTGCGGAGTTCTGGCCTGTCCACGGTCAATAACCCGCCACCGTGGCGGCGCGTCCGCAAAACCTGGCAGCCAGCGCATCTACGCCTTTCGCCAGCACGGTGACGTCGGTCCCCACCGCTACAAACGTGCATCTGCGCTCGATGTAGTGGGCGGCGAGTTGCTCGTTGAGCGTCAGCACACCGACAGCCTTACCCACACCCCGCGCCACATCGATCAACCGGTCGATCACCGCGCGAACTTCGGGGTGTTCGGGCTGGCCGCGATAGCCCAGCGAAGCCGCCAGATCGGCGGGTCCGATGAACACCCCATCGACGCCGTTCACCGCAGCGATCTCGGCAATGGCGTCGACCCCGGCGCGGCTCTCGATCTGCACCAGCACACCGATCTGGCTGTTCGCCTCGTCGATATAAGCTGCGTCGCGGCCCCAGCGCGACGCCCGGATCTGCCCGGCCGCGAGCCCGCGGACGCCTTCCGGCGCGTAGCGTGTCGCGGCAACGATTGCGCCGGCCTGCGCCGCGCTTTCGACAAATGGCGCGAGGATGGTCATTGCGCCGACGTCGAGCACTTGCCGGATACTTGTGGAATCGGTTGCGGGTACGCGTACCACTGGATGCGAGGCGGAGCCGTTCATGGCCTGGAGTTGCGCCAGCAGCACTGGAATCGAATAGGGGCCGTGTTCGGCATCCAGCAGAAGCCAGTCGAAGCCCGCAGCCGCACACAGTTCGACGGTGATCGGAGAGCCGAGCGTCTGCCACAGCCCGATCTGCGTTTCGCCTGCCGTCAGCGCGTCCTTGAAGCGGTTCCTCGTCATTTGCTCCCTTGCACCCGGCTCATACTGCCAAGACACTCGCCGTAGCATACGACCGTTGACAACGCAACGATTCGCTTTCATATAAAATAGAACGCCCGGCCTTTGCCGCTAATCCTCAAGCGTGGGACTGTCGACCCTCATGTCTGAATTTATTGAAATCGATGGGCATTCGATCTCTGCGCGCCACTACATCGGCGGTCGGCGAATTGACTCGCCTGCGTCGTTCGAAGTGTTCTCGCCGATCGATCGTCGCGTTTTGGGAAGGGTGGCGGAGGCGTCGCCGGAACAGGTGAGCGATGCCGTCGGCGCGGCCTGTGCAGCATTTCCCGCTTGGGCGGATCTCGGAGCAGTTGGCCGCAAGCCTTTTCTCGATCGTTTTGCCGAAGAGATCGGCAAACGGGCAGAAGCCCTGTGCCTCGCTGAATCGAATGACGCCGGGGTTCTCCTGTCGCGGATGCGGCACGGTATAGTTCCGCGCGCGATGCTGAACATCGGATACTTCGCCGAGCATGCGCTGACCTTGCAGGACCGCGTGATCGAAACCGCCCAGGCGACCCACCACGTCCGCCACGATCCGGCGGGCGTCTGTGCGATCATCACGCCGTGGAACGCGCCTTTGATGCTGACCACCTGGAAGGTGGGTCCGGCGCTCGCGGCGGGCAACACGGTCGTGGTCAAGCCGCCCGAATGGGCGCCGCTCAGTTGTTCGCTGCTGGCCGACGCCGCCGACGCCGCCGGGCTTCCGCCGGGCGTCTTCAACGTCATCCAGGGCAACGGCGCCGTCACCGGCGCTGCACTGGTTGGGGACACGCGCCTGTCGCGCATTTCGTTCACCGGCTCGGTGCCGACCGCGCGCACCATCGCAAAAGTGGCCGGCGATCATCTCGTACCTGCAAGCCTGGAACTGGGCGGCAAGTCGCCCTTCATCGTGCTCGCTGACGCGGATCTCGATGCCGCTGCAGCAACGGGCGCGCTTATGTACCGAAACGCGACGCAAGTGTGTCTCGCTGGCACCCGCTTTCTGGTCGATGCACGCGTGCGCGACGAGTTCGTCAGCCGCATGAGCGAATATGTGTCGCGCCTGCGGGTCGGCGACCCGCGCGATGAGAGCACCGAGGTCGGCCCGATCATCCACCCGCGCCAGTTCGACCGGGTACGCGGTTATGTCGATCGTGCCAAGGCCGCAGGCGCGCAAGTGCTGTGGGGCGGCGGCGCGCATCCGTTCGGCGACCTCTACTTCCAGCCGACGATGTTCGCCGGGGTCATCGAAGCCGACGAGATTGTGCGCGAGGAGGTTTTCGGTCCGGTCCTTGTGCTTCAGACATTCACCGGCGATGATGAGGCGGTGCGCCTCGCCAACGACACCGTCTATGGCCTGGGCGGGGTCTGCTACGGCGAACAGGCCCACGCTACGGCGATTGCCGAGCGCGTCCGAACGGGCTTCATCTGGGTCAATTCGTTCGGCATCCGCGATCTCGCCGCGCCATTCGGCGGGCGCGGGCAATCCGGGATCGGCCGCGAGGGCGGTGGATGGAGCTTCGAGTTCTTCTGCGACATCAAGGATGTCGTCATCCCCAAACAACCGTTCAAACCCAGCTTCAGCCAACGCTGAACTTCCTCCACGGGATAACAATCGACCATGGGTACTATCGTCGGCGCCGCGCTCGTCTCGCATCATCCTGGCTTGATGCAATCGGACGACTTCCGCATTACTATGGGTGACGGTCGGGATTCCGATCTCGTCGCCGGCTTTGCCCGGTTGCGGGCGAAGATCGACGAGGTCAAACCCGACACGATCGTGATCTTCGACAGTCACTGGTTCACCACCGGCTATCATCTCTACGACGCCGGTGCGCACTATTCGGGCAATTACGTTTCGGACGAGATGCCGTGGTACCTGTTCGATCAGCCTTATGACTATCGGGGGGCGCCCGACCTGGCTCATACTTGCGAAGCGGTGGCCAAGGAACGCGAAGTCATGGGTCTCGCCACGAGCCATCCGCTGCTGCCGCGGCATTACGCAACGATCAATGTCGTCAACGCGCTGAAAATCCACGAGCGCGTGCTGACCGTCAGCAATTGCCAAAACTGCGAGACCGAGCATTTCCTCGAATCCGGCGAGGTACTGGGTGAAGCAGTGCATCGCAGCGACGGGCGCGTCGTGCTGTTGGCATCCGGCGCACTCAGCCACAAATTCAACGGGATCAACTGGGTGCAAAAGCACCCGCGCATTTATCATCCCGACAACGTTTCCTCGCAGGCCAATGTCGCCAGCGATCGCGAAGCCATCGCTTTGCTCGAACAGGGACGCCACGACGTGATCGTCGACCGGTTCCCCGACGTCTATCGCAAGCTCCCGTGGGAGGGTCTTGGCGGACATTACCTCCAGATGGTTGGCGCGCTCGGCGGTCGCGAGCTTCGCGCCAAGGGTGAAGTGCTCTCCGATTACGAGAACGCGCGCGGCACAGGAAACGTCCACATGTGGTTCGAGGTCTGATTATGAGCGTTCTCAAAGGCCCGCGCGTCGAACGCCGCCGCGTCATCGTCAACACCAGCGCCTACTGGGGCACGATGCAGGATGACGGCCTGCTCAGGCTGGACGACGGACGGACCGTCGATCCCGCCACGGTCGCGCACCTCCCGCCGCTCGAGCCCATGCCGAGCAAGATCATTGCGGTGCACCTGAGCTATTCGTCCCGCGGGATCGAGA
>JBDUBN010000461.1:0-2466 GCA_040004085.1 Novosphingobium sp. | reverse complement strand
GCCGAGGCGACAGTCTGCATCGCGCCGCACGCCCGCGATACGATCACGCTCGATTACGAACACGCCGAGGCGCTGAAAGCCATGGCGCGCGGCCATGCGGCGCGGGCGGCGATGACCGGCCAGATCCTTGACCTCGCCCGCACCCGCTGGCCCAAAAACTGGCGCAAACTTGAGCCGCTGCCCTTCCGGTTTGCCACGTGGGTCGGTTATGACATGGATGGGCGGACAGACATTTCATGGTCCACTTGCCTACGTTACCGGCTGGAGGAAAAGGCCCAGCGGCTGACCGGTTTTGCCGCCGATCTCGCTCATATCGCACCAGACGTTTCCGCCCGCCTGTTACGCGCGGCGGACTATGCGGCGCAAATGGCGGCAATGTTTGCCCAAGACCTGAGCGATCCGGCGAAACTGTCCGAAGTCGCCAACACGCTCGCCGCCGATCATGCGGACAAGCTGACCAGTCTGGCCCCGATCATCGCCGAACTGGCCAAGGCCGCGCAGGCCAGCGACGACGATGCCCTCACCCGCGCCTTGCTGATCACCCTGTCGGCCATGCGCGCGGATGGCATGGGCATGGGTTGGGTCCATTTCCGCGTGAACAACTCGCAGCTGCAAAACGCCATCCGTCGCCGCATTGATCCTGAAGGCAAGCTCGACCTGGGCAGTCAGGCCGCGCTGCACCGGATGCGCGAATTGCTCGCCGAGGCCAAGCCGCTGCACAGCAACATGGCCGCGCTGGCGATCGAGACCAGCACTGCCGTGCGCCAGTTCCTGATCATGGCGCAGATCCTGCACCATGTGGACGCCGACACGCCGATCCGCATGCTGGTGGCCGAATGTGAACAGCCTACCACGGTGCTGGCCGCGCTGTATTTTGCCGAACTGTTTGGCGTTTCGGACAAGGTCGATGTCTCGCCGCTGTTCGAAACCGAGGCGGCGCTGGAACATGGCGGGCGGTTTCTGGACGATGTCTTGGCAGAGCCGGCCTATCGCGCTTATGCGCGGCGGCGCGGGCGGGTGGCGATCCAGACCGGGTTTTCGGACGCCGGACGCTTTGTCGGCCAGATCCCGGCAGCGCTGGCGATTGAGCGTCTGCAAGGACGACTGGCCGAAGCCATGGCCACCAACGGTCTGACCGATGTGGCCGCGCTGATTTTCAACACCCACGGCGAATCGATGGGCCGGGGCGCGCACCCCTCCAGTTTCGAGGACCGGCTCGGATGGCCGCTCTCCCCATGGACCCGCCGCCGTTTCCTGCGCGCCGGGATCAGGCTGGAGGCCGAGGTCAGCTTTCAGGGCGGCGATGGCTATCTGTTCTTCGGTTCGGACGAACTGGCCACCGCCACGCTCACCCGCTTTGCCGAACACGCCCCGGCCCGCGCCGATGTCAATGCGCCGACCGACCTGTTCTATCGCCGCACCGACCTGAGCCTCGATTTCTACCGCGCGATCCGCCGGGTCCAGCACGCGCATCTGGTCAGCGCTACTTATCCGCGCGCGGTCACCGCATTCGGGCTGGGCATGCTGAATGACACCGGCAGCCGCAAATCGCGCCGCCAGTCAGACCTGACCGCCGACCGATCAATGAACCTGCGCCAAATCCGCGCGATTCCGCACAATGCGGTGCTCCAGCAGCTGGGCTACCCGGTCAACGTCATCGCCGGCTTCGGCACGGCGGCGGAGGGCAATATCGAAGATATCGCTGCACTGCTGCGCGATTCGGCACGCGGACGCCAGATGGTCCGGCTGGTCCGCGCCGCCAATGCGCTGGCCAGTATCAAGACCGTGGCCGCCTATGGTGAGCTGTTCAACTCGGCCTATTGGGCCAGCCGCACCTACCGCGACGCCGAACAGCACATCGCCGATCCGTGCCTCGCGCTCGCCGAATACCTGACCACAGACGACCGCGCCGGGGTGTTCCGCCGCCTCGCCTCGCGCCTGCGGGTCGATGCCCTGAAGCTGCACCGCCTGCTGGCGCTGATCCCCGACGAGGCCCCGCTGAAAGGCCGCGAACATGTCCGCCGCGCGCTCGGCGTGTTGCAAGCCATCAGGCTCGCGCTGTTCCAGCACATGTTCCTGCGCGTCGTCTCCGTCCCCGCCTTCAGCCGCGCCAACGACATCGCCCGCGAAGATGTGTGGGAGATGGTGTTCACCCTGCGGATCGACGACGCGCTCGTCCAACTGCGCCGCGCCTTCCCCACCAGCGCGCCCAAGATCGACGATTTCGCCGTCTCGGAACCCACCGACTACCCCGATAGCGGTGCCACCGGCTATTCCGCCATCCACCGCGACTGCATCGACCCCATCGAACGCGCGCAAGCCATGTCACTGCGGATTACAACGGCGATTGCGAACGAGTTCGGCGCGCATGGTTAAGCATTTGGCATTGCGGGCGGTGTAAGCGGGTCAGGAATGGCGGCGAAGCGGGTAAGCAATGGCGATTGGCATAAAAGCATGGGCGGGACT
>JBDUBN010000460.1:0-2472 GCA_040004085.1 Novosphingobium sp. | reverse complement strand
GCCGAGAACCGTCTGAATGCCGTCCTCATAGGTCAGGATCACTGCACCTTGGTATAAGGGGCAGCGTCGAAGTTGATGGCCGCGATTTCCAGGATCTCCTGACGATCGTCGCTCGAGAGGTGCCCAGCCTCGATTGCTGCATCGAGCGAAGCCGTGAAGCGGTGCAAGTACTCGGCCTTGCCACCAGGATAGAGCGCGCCCAGTTCCGCCTTGGTGAACGGTACGCCCGAGCCGGAGATCACGCCAAGAAACGATTTGGATTCGCTTATCCCCGACAGACGAATGGTCGGAACTTCGGTCCACGGCGTGCGCACACCGCCGAGCGCGATGCCATGAACGTCGCGCTCGGCGGTCGCCCTGTCGGTGCTACTGGCGAGGATGATCGAGGGCATACCGTTTTGCGCTGAAGCCACGTGCGGCAGGCCGACGAGCAATGAAAGTGCTGCCGCGCGTACCTGAGCCACGATACTGGCACACGTAAAAGCTTTCACCATGTCTCTTCTCCACTGTAATTATTGCAAACTGAAGGATCTTGTGGCGCTTCGCCGGACTACTCAACGAATGCGATGCATCATGTGCAATAAGCATCTCATAAAGGGCTGCTTTGGGTGAGAATGTGAAAGGTGTTGGGAGAGGATTCCCAAGGCGGGGATTGCGCTATTGGACCTAACTGAAGCGTCCCGGGGGTTCGGTCAGAGCAATCTGGACGCGCCGGTTGGGCACTGCAAGATTGGCAAAATGAGCAAGCCGATCAACCCTTTCCGTTGCTTCAACTCATCGCCCGAGGTGATCCGCACCGCCTCATGCTTGAACTCTTCTGTATGCTTGATCATCTCGTCGGTCTCCTGTTGCGAGCTTAAAACGCTCAGGTGACCGGCGCAAAATTGTTACAAGTCCAGTGTTTGAGCTGGTGTTGTCAGGTTAACTTTTCGGGGTGGAAAGTGGCCCTCGATTCCGCGATTTCATGCCATCGGAGCAAAGAGGTAGATAGAACTACCCACGTGATTGGCATCAGCGTCGTCGCCACTGCACGCCGATAGCACGCTTGCGCAGTGCATCCTGCCGCTCGGTTGCGGTGACGCGAGCCGCATCGGCAGGCAACATCCTGTCCAATTCATCCAAACGGACCACTTTCGTCGTGATGACCTGTGCTGCCGGGGCGATCCAGCGGAAGCGAATCTGGACACGCTTGTGACCCGCCGTGTCCAACCAGTTCGCAACTCCGGGGTCGCTCGCGCAGACAACAACGCGAATCACTCCATCCGGGTCAGCAACCGCGGTGTGGCCGTTGAGGCTCGATTGCGTGTACATCGCATCAAGCGTGCTATAGGCGTAATCCATCAGCTGGACGTTCCAGTATGAGCATCCTTCCGGCATGGTGCATTCGGCCACCCAAGCCTGATGGTCAGCGACCTCTATGACGGCGTGGGCATAGGACTGCCCAATCACTCCGGCACTGCCGAACGACGCAGATACATCTGCCAACCGGTTCATTTCGAGACCTTCGATTTGTTGGTTCATTACGCGGAGCATGGCGAGCGTGTCGTCGCGTATGGCATTGGCCGCGAATACCAGATTGGAGGCGTACTCGTCGGGTGTAAGGTCTTTCTTGCCCATCGGCTTGTCGATCCGCTGGATCGACAGCTGGCCATCGACTTCGTTCAACCAGTCATACGACACCTGGCGGACCCAGGCGAACGAGTCATCGCGGCTGGCATCGAGTTGCATCCAGTCACCGGTGTAACCTGCCGGACGCACGGCGCTGAGGATCACCTCGAAGGTACCGTCGGCGCCAATTTCGCAGTCGTCGATATTCAGGTCGCCAAGCATCGTGTGGCGATCAAGATCGCCCACGCCGAGTGTGCCCGTTCCCACCTGCAGGTACATCATCTTGGTTGTCCCACGGCGGCCGGCTACACGATAGGTGCCGCTTCCGCGAATATAGGCCACTTCGTAAGTCGCATCCGCGCTCGCAGCGAAGCGGCGCACCCTGTTGTTGAGGATCGGTATCCACTTTGGATGGTCGCGGTCGATATCTGCCAGCGACTGAAGCTCACCGACAAGATCCCATATCATTGATTGCGTGATCTGCCTCTGCTCGTCAATCGTCCGGCCGGGGTCCGCAGCGCGATGGACATCTGATCCGGCTGCGGCCAGCGCATCAACAAAGGCCTGCCATTGTGCCTGCCCGTCCGTCTGCTGATCAACCATGTCATCGTCCTGATTTTCGCGGCGCTCCGCAGCAGCAGTTTGCTATCTGCCGTTGCGGATCGCAGATGATAGATTTGCTGGCAGGGTTTCCAGCGATGGATGCGAGTTCCATCGCTGGATTTCGCAGAGATGCGTTCAACTACTTTTGACGAAGCGGCGGATATATTCACCAAAATAATGCTCGATGACCCGATTGGTCAGTCCGTATGATTCGAGCGAATACTTGTGCGCACCATGCTTCCCCTGCTCGTTGTTACGCTC
>JBDUBN010000459.1:0-2485 GCA_040004085.1 Novosphingobium sp. | reverse complement strand
GCGGCGGTTTCTACAACGCCGATCTTCTGGGCGATGGCCACGGAAATCCACTGGTTAAGCGACACGCCGTCCTCCTTAGCCAGCCGCGCGGCGGCGGCCTTGATCGAGGCGGGGAGTTTCAGGGGATAGGATGCCTTGATCATGATCGCAGTTCCTTCAACAATTCACCGGGGCGCAATACCCTGAGTCCGAAACGCGCCGCGCCCTTGGCGAAATCCTTTACATTATGCGTGACCAGCACATCAGCCCGCCCATTGACCGCAGCCTCAAGCACCATTTCGTCATTGGTATCGGTCAGTTGCGGACGCCACTGAAAGCTCACCTCAACCGCTTCACTCGCGCTGGCAAAAGCAGCCAGAAACCGGTCGATTGCATCCAGCGACAAACCATGCACCAAACGCTGTTCAGCTCGCTTCAAAACCGCTTCATATTCCAGAAACAGCGCAGGTGTAACGAGCGTTACCAGCCGCCCATGCGCCACTTCACGCAAGACAGCATTGCTGCCGCCCGTCAGGCTACGCAGCGCCGTCACGACCACATCGGTATCAAGGACGACTCGCAGCATCTCTCATATAGTATGCCATATCATATGAGATATGCAATTAGTTTTGCGTCGAGTGCTGCGCATCCAAACCGCCCCCCTCACCCAATCCCCGCCATCGCCAGCAGCGCCTCGGTACTCGCATCAAACCGTGTCCCGCCAGCCTCGATCTGGTTGGCTATTGCCTTGCCCAATTCCACGCCGAACTGGTCGAACGGGTTGATCCCCAGCAACACCGCGCTGGCAAACGTCCGGTGTTCGTGGAAGGCGATCAGCGCGCCCAGTGTCGCGGCGTTTAGCTCGTCGCACAGCATGGTCGCCGATGGCCGGTCACCCGGATAGGCGCGAGCCGGATCGTCGCTGGTTTTGCCGGCCATCAGCGCCGCGCCTTGGGCGAAGCAGTTGGATAGCAGGATGCGGTGGTGGGCCGGGTCCAGTGCGTCGCCGGGCTGGATCGCGGCGATGAAGTCCACCGGCACCAAGATCGTGCCCTGATGGAGCAGTTGGAACACGGCGTGCTGACCGTCAGTGCCCACCCCGCCCCAGGTAATCGGCGCGGTTGGGCCGCTGACGGGCTGACCGCCCAACGTCACGCTCTTGCCGTTCGATTCCATTTCCAACTGCTGGAGATAGAACGGCAGCAGGCGCAGCCGCTCATCATAGGCGAAGCAGGCGCGGGTCTGGCATCCGCGCAGCCGGGTGTAATACTGATCAGCATAGGCCGCGCGCAGCGGAAGATTGTCCGCGCCGTCGCTGTCCAGAAAGTGCCGGTCCATCGCCGCCGCGCCATCAAGGAACTGGGCAAATTCATCCCAGCCGAGCGCCAGCGCCACCGGAAAGCCAATCGACGACCACAACGAATAACGCCCGCCCACGCTTTCCGGGAACGGCAGCACGCGGGTTTCATCGACGCCCCACTCTACTGCTTTTTCCGGCGCGGCAGTCAGTGCAATCACCCGGCCATAGGGATCGGTCACCCCGCCTTCAGCCAGCCAAGCCAGCGCGCTGTGGGCGTTGGTCATCGTCTCGATCGTAGTGAAAGTCTTGGACGCAAGCGCCACCAGCGTCGTCATGGGATCGCACTTGGCAAAGGCAGCTTCGAGCGCGCAGCCGTCAATGTTCGACACGACCTGCACGTCGACCATCGAGCCGTCGCGTGACAGCGCATCAATCGCCAAATTCGGGCCGAGCGCCGATCCGCCAATGCCGATGTGGATCAGGTGCTTGATCTCACCCAGCACGCCGCCGTGGATCGCCTCGACCAGTCCGCGCATCCGGGCGTGCAGCGCGCCTGCCTCGTCCACCGAGGTATCACGGCCCACGCCGCGCTGGGCGGTATGTTCAGCCGCGCGGCCTTCGGTGACGTTTACCAGCTCGCCCTCAAACAAGGCGGTCCGGCGCTCGTCAAACCCGGCGGCCTGCGCCAGCGCATCGAACGCGGCGATGTGCGCGGCATCCAGATGGGTTTTCGACCAGTCAAACCGGATCGCGCCGCCGGGCAAATCCAAATCGGTGGCCATCGCGGCCAGTCGCCCCGAATCGCTGAACAGTTCAGCCAATCTGGGCTTCGGCAGTTCCGCCAGCTTGCTCCACGCTGCGTTAACGCGATCATTCATGTCTTAAACACTTTCCTACGGAACCCGCGTCAACTATGCCCGCCCCGCCCGCTTAGGCCAAGTGCAGGAAGTCGTATTCATAACCAACGCAGTGTAAACTGTGCCCGAACGCCGCTATCGAACACTAACACACCGGAACGGTCCGCCCGCATGAACTCGAAAATTGACGCTGCTTCACCCATGACGCCCGCAGAATCTGAGCCAAAGCCGGTCGCGGGTCAAACAGCTCTGGCAAAGCCGGTGAAAAAGGAAGACAGCTTCCCGGTGTTTCTGGTCAAGCTGGTGCTGATCGTGCTGTTCTTCCGCAGCTTCGTGTTGGCACCGTTCA
>JBDUBN010000095.1:0-8308 GCA_040004085.1 Novosphingobium sp. | reverse complement strand
TCAAGCTGCGCGTCGTCCAACCTGGCCTTGGTGACGATTGCCCCAATGTTGTTGGCCAGGTTTTCCGACAGGCGTTCAGACGTCTTGCGAAAGCCGCCGAACAGGCGGTCGGTCCAACTGCTGGGTTCGCTCATGCCAGCAGGCCTTCAATCACACGGGATGGAGTTATGGTCACAATGGTTCCGGGTGTCACGTCGCGGGGCAACTGTACCCGCGCAAAGTTAGGCGCATGGCCGGTCCCGTCCTTTTCGGCAAGCACGCTTTGCGGGGCGCCGATCAGCGAGGCGAGCCATTGGCTGCGCGTTTCGGAAACAGCGGCGCGTAGATCGGCGGCGCGGGCCTTGATCGTAGGGGTGTCGACTTGCGGCATCCGCGCGGCGGGGGTGCCCGGACGAGGCGAGTACGGGAAAACGTGGCCGTGGACGACGCCCAGTTCGGCTATGATCGAGCGGTTGGCCTGATGCATCGCGGCGTCCTCGGTGGGGAATCCGGCAATCAGGTCAGCCCCCAGCGCCAGATCGCTGCGGCGGGCGCGCAGGCGGTCCACCAGATCGAGCGCATCGCGGCGCAAGTGGCGGCGGCGCATGCGCTTCAGGATCAGGTCGTGGCCGTGCTGGAGCGACAAATGCAAGTGCGGCATCACGCGCTGTTCCGACGCCAGCAGATCGAATAGCGCGCCGTCAATCTCCACGCCGTCGAGCGAGGACAGGCGCAGGCGGTACAGGGTGGGGCAGGCGGTAAGCAGCGCCTCAACCAGCGTGCCGAGCCGGGGAGCGCCGGGCAGGTCGTGGCCCCAACTGGTCACATCGACCCCGGTGAGCACCACTTCGCGCGCGCCTTGGGCCAGATTGCGGTGGGCCTCGGCTATGACATCGGCGACGCTGCGCGATCGGCTTGGGCCGCGACCTTGCGGGATAACGCAGAAGGTGCAGGCGTGGTCGCAGCCGTTCTGCACGGCGATATAGGCGCGGGTATAGGCGGCGCTGGGTGTGGTTAGCGGTGCGGCAGAGACGTTCCACGCGCGTGGATCGAGTTTGGCGGTATTTGCCACCAGCCCATCGACCTCGGGCATCGACGCCAAGGCGGTACGCTCGATTTCGGCGGCGCATCCGGTAACGATCAGGCGGGCATCGGGACGGTCGCGGCGCGCGCGGCGGATGGCCTGGCGGGTCTGGCGCACTGCTTCTGCCGTAACGGCGCAACTGTTGATCACCACCAGATCGCCCTCGGACCGGGCCAAAAGGCGGCGCATCTGCTCGGATTCGGACAAGTTCAACCGGCAGCCCAGCGACACCACTTCCACGCTCACATGGACGCTCCGAGACCGGGCCGGGCGCCAAAGTCAGCGGGGTCGAACGTGCCGCGAAAGCTTTCTTCGGCTGGGCCGGTCATGGTGATGCGGCCTTCTGCGGTCCAACTGATCGCCAGCGTGCCGCCTTGCAGGGTGACCGAGACATCGCGGTCAACCAGCCCCCGGCGCATCGCGGCAATGGCGGTGGCGCAAGCCCCGGTGCCGCAAGCGCGGGTTTCGCCAACGCCGCGTTCCCATACCCGCAAGTCGATGAACTGGCGGCAGATCACGCTCGCCACGTTGACGTTGACCCGGTTGGGGAACAGCGGATCATGCTCGATAATCGGGCCAAGCCGGGCAAGGTCCACGCCCTCACAATCGGGTACGAAGAACACCACGTGCGGGTTGCCGACGTTAACGGCGGCGGGGCTTTCCAGATCCTCCCAGCCTACCGGCATGGTCAAGGTGTCCATCGCCCACGCCAGCGGCACTTCGTCCCAGCCAAAGCGCGGTACGCCCATGTCTACGGAAATGCCGCCTTGCGCGGGGGATGACGTGAGTATGCCCGCCAGCGTCTCGATCCGGGCCGGGCCGCCGTGCAACAGGCCGACCGCGCGGGTGGCATTGCCGCAAGCCTCAACCTCGCCGCCGTCGGAATTGAAGATGCGCATGCGGAAATCGGCGCTGTCAGAGGGTTCGAGCACAATCAACTGGTCGCAGCCGATCCCGGTCTTGCGATCGGCCAATGCGGCGGCGAGCGCGGAGGTCATCTCCGGCACACTTTGGCCGCGCCCGTCCAGCACGACAAAGTCGTTGCCGAGGCCGTGCATTTTGACAAATGAGGTGAGCATCCCTGCGCTTTAGGCGTAGGTCGGTATGGCGTCCAGTATTTCGGGGGCCACATGTGGCGAGCGGTGCTAAATAACGGCGTCAGGCTGACGCTGTGCGTGGTGCGCTCTGTCCTTCGGCTGCAATTGTCGCGGTGGCCTCGGGCAGGTATTCGATATTCCGCAACATACCCAGTTCGCCGAGTTGGCTGAGGATTTCCGCTGCGGCGACCGGGCGGCCAAACAGGTGGCCTTGCGCCTTGAAGTCGCCGATTTTACGCAAGGCATCGACCACGTCGGCGTCTTCCACGCCCTCGGCGGTAATCGGCAGGCCAAGCCCCGATCCCAGAGCGGCGATGGCCTTGACGATGGTCATGCTGTCGGCGTTGTGGGACAGGGTTGCGATAAAGCTGCGGTCGATCTTGATGCGATCAAATGGCAGCGTGCGCAATTGCGAGAGCGAACTGTAGCCGGTGCCGAAATCATCGAGGTTGATCTTGATTCCCTGATTCTTCAGGCTCGTGACCAGCGATCTTACCAGCCCGAGGTTTTCGTGCAGGCAGCTTTCGGTAATCTCGATTTCCAGCCGCTGCGGCGGGAAATTGGCCCGGACCAGCTGCTTGAGCAAGCGTTGGGCAAACCACGGGTCGCGCAATTGCACGGGTGAGATGTTGACCGACAGCGTCAGGTCGGGATGCCATTCGCGGGCATCTTCGAGCGCCTGCTGGACCAGCGCTTCGGACAGTTCGGTAATGACGCCGATTTCCTCGGCGATGGGAATGAACACTTCCGGCCCGACGAGGCCAAGCGTTGGCGATTGCCAGCGGGCCAGCATTTCGAATCCGGAAATCCTGCCCGTGGCAAGGTCTACCTGCGGTTCGTAAAAGGGCACGAATTCACCGCGCGAAATGCCAGCGCGGATGCCGGTTTCCAGTTCGGTGCGGAACCTCAGTTCAGTTTCCATCTGAGGTTCGAACCAGAAGTAACGGTTCTTGCCAGTTTTTTTTGCCTGATACATGGCGATGTCGGCCATGTGCATAAGATCGTCAGATGCCGAAGCGGTGCCTTGATGGCGTTGCAAATGAGGTTGGTCAGACCGGGCAAGGCCCATCGAGATCGAAATGCCCTCAAGCGTCATTCCGTCAACGATCACCGGCATGCTGATCGCGTCGATTAAACGCGCGGCAATCCGGTCCACCCGGTCAGTGCGCAAGGGGGTGAAGGGGACGACGCAAGCGAATTCGTCGCCGCCGAGCCGGGCCAGAAGCGACCGTTCGGGCAGGATTTCACCAATCCGCCGCACGGTTTCGCGCAGCACCGCATCGCCTGCCGCATGGCCGTTCGTATCATTCAGCCGCTTGAAGTTGTCGAGATCGATCATGAGTAGCGCTATTTTTTCGCCGTTGTCGCTGCACGACCGGTTCAGCGCATCCGTCGCCTCGCCCATGCTGCGGCGGTTGAGGCAGCCGGTCAGCGGATCGGTTTCGGCCAGAACGCGGGCCTGGCTTTCGGCCTGGCTGCGCACTTTTACCTGCTCTTGCAGATCGCGATAACGCCGCCAGCCGAAGATGATGAGGGCGATGTTCAGCAGCAACGCATTGGTCAAGACCTGATCCGGCCCGACGCCAATGCCTTGCAGCGATTGCACCACTTTGGGCATGGCCCGGCCGCCGGTGCCCACGAACATGATGATCGCGGCCATGGAAATGCCCAGCAGCAAGACGTCCTGCCCCGCCTTGGAGCTTTGCCCATCTGCTTGGTCGTATTTGTCTGGCCCGGCAGAACCGGAATTTGAACGTGTCACCGAAATCCCCATAAGGTCGGGCAAGAATGACATCATGGTTCAACGCGGTGAAATAATTGTTAAGCATGTGAGAATTATTGGATCAGTGGCACTACCAAACCGGTGTAATGGTCGAATTAGCCGACCAGTCCAATTTCTCGCAGGCGTTCCTGCAAGTAACCGTCAGCAGTAATGGGCTGCGGATAGCGGTCAGGATTTTCCTCGCTGATACATTCGGGCAGAGTGACAATGTTGAAATCGCTGCGCAGATGCAGGAAGAATGGCATTGAGTAGCGGCTGAACCCCGCCCGCGCGCCTTCGGGATTGCGCACCCGGTGAGTAGTGGAGGGCAGCACGTGGTTGGTCAGCCGTTGCAGCATGTCGCCGATATTGACGACGAGCGCGTCGGCGGGCGGGGCTACTTCCAGCCATGCGCCTTCCCGCGTCAACAGTTCCAGCCCGGCCTCTTGCGCACCCAGCAGCAAGGTGATGAGGTTGATATCCTCATGCGCCCCCGCGCGGATCGCCCCGCCTGCCGTGTCGGCAACCGGTGGATAATGGAGCAGGCGCAGGACTGAATTGCCTTGGTCGATGGCGGGATCGAACCAGTGCTCGTCCAGCCCGAGATAAACCGCGATCCGCGACAGGATCAGCGCGCCGGTGTGGTCAAATGCGGCGTAAAGCTGTTCGAACGTCTCACGGAATCCCGGCGGATAGTCAGGCCAGACATTGCGCGGCATTGATGCGCTGAGCGGGCTACCGGCCGGCAGATCGCGGCCCACGTGCCAGAATTCCTTGAGGTCATGCAGCGCCGCGCCCTTGGCAATTTCGGTGCCGAACGGGGTATAGCCGCGTGCACCACCGATGCCGGGAATGGCATAGCGGCGTTTGTCCGTGTCGCCTTGCGCGAAAAAGGCCTCGGTCAATTGCCATGCGCGCTCGATCAGCGACAGGTCGATGCCGTGATCGGTGACCATGGCAAAGCCAAAGGCCTTGAAACTCTCACCGATGTCTTGCGCAAAACGGGCCCGATCATCAGCCAGCGACAAGATGGGGAGAGTTTTGAGCGGCATGTGGCGTGGTCCCGGTTCAGGCGTTATGGGCGGCACATATACGCATTGGAAGTTCGAAACATGGCCAAAATTGCTGCTCCCGCCCGTTACTGGCTGATGAAGTCTGAACCCGACCACTATGGCTGGGATGATCTGGTCGAACAGGGCGAGGGGACGTGGGACGGAGTGCGCAATTACCGTGCGCGCAACAATCTGGCGGCGATGCAGGTCGGCGATCAGGCGTTTTTCTATCACTCGAACATCGGCCTGGAGATCGTTGGCATCGTCACGATCAGCGAAGGCGGGTTGTCTGATCCGACTGACGACACCGGGCGCTGGGCGGCGGTGAAGGTCAAGCCGCTGCGCAAGCTGGCGCACCCAGTCACGCTCAAGCAGATCAAGGCAGAACCCCGGCTGGCCGAGTGCGAGATTATCAAGCAATCCCGGCTGTCAGTCGCCGAAATTCGCCCCGATGAATGGGCAACGATACTGGAGATGGCGGGGGAGTGAGTAACCTTCGGGATGGCTACTGTCCCGTTGTGGGATTGGGGCGGGATCACACTGGTTAACCGCGGATTCGCGGCTGGTAGACTGGTAAACAAGTTATTAACATGGGCTCCATAACAAGGGAGAATCGAGCCCATGCGCAGAGCTTTGGTCGTAACCGACGACACTGCCCGCCACCCGTTTCTGCAAAGCCTGCCGCCGCATGTTCGGGCCGGGGTCGAAGCCCTGCCGATTCCGCGCCCCCCGCTGATTTCGCTGGCAGACGTCAGGCATTTCCTGATCGCCTATTGCACCTGCTTCACGGCGGTCATGGCGTTTATTAATTAAGCGCTTTTTTCGCCGCGCATTCGCTGCGGTAGAGCAGGTTCCCCAGCCACGCAGAAATCAGGCACAGCGCTGCGCTGAGCAGGATTTGCTCCTCGAGCGGCAGCCCGGCAGCAGACAGTGCGATCGCTACGCCCGAAATCAGCACCATCCCCAGCGAATTGACGATATTGTTGGCGGCAATCGTCCGCGCGGTCTGGGTCGGATCAACAAATGTCGTCAGGAAGGCATAGAGCGGCACCACGAACATGCCGCCGGAAAACGCTATGCCGAACAGCGTGAACAGCAACGGTCCGGCCAGCGGGACGGCCATAAAGCGCGCGGTGTTCAGCAATCCGCCGTCAAAGTGGTTGGGCCAGCTGCGGCACACCAGATAGAACCCGACCACGAACAGTCCCATTACCAGCACCGCCGGGGTGGAATAGCGCGCGGACACGGTGCCCTTGAGCAGCGCGTTGATCGATACCGACCCTGCCGCAACGCCGACCGAAAAGATCACCAGAAACAGGCTGGCCACTTCCTTGCTGGCGAACAGCACGTTCTTGGCGAGCGGCGGGAACTGGATGAACAGCACCGTACCCACCGCCCAGAAGGCGCTGATAGAAAGAATCGCCTCGAACACCCGGCGATCGTGCGTGGTGTTGCGGACCAGCGTGATCGATGCCCGGATGAAATGGAAATCGAGCGGTTCGGGTGCGTTCTGACTGGGGGCAGGGGGGACTTGCCGACCCGCCAGATAGCCGATCAGCGAGGTTCCGATAACGCCAACGGCGGCCCACTGTACTGGAATCCAGCCCGCGAGAATGGTCCCAGCGAGGATAGCCACGTAAGTTCCAGCTTCAATCAGTCCGGTCCCGGCGAGAACTTCGGCTGGCTTCAGGTGCTGCGGCAGGATGGCGTACTTGATCGGGCCGAAGAATGTCGAGTGAATGCCCATGGCAAACAGCGCCAACAGCATCAGCGGAATCGCCAGCGTGGAAACGGCAATGCCTTGCCAAGCCAGCAGCAGACCCGCCCCGCCGACCAGCATGATCGCGATTTCGCACGCCTTGACCACCCGGATGATCCTGGCCTTGTCACGCATGTCGGCCAGTTGTCCCGCCAACGCGGACAGCACGAGGAACGGCAGGATGAACAGCCCGGACGCGATCGCGCTGAACTTCGCCTCGGCCTTGTCAGAATTGTAGATGCTGTAAACGACGAACAGAACCATCGCGTTCTTGAACAGATTGTCGTTGAACGCGCCGAGCAGTTGGGTGACGAAAAGGGGAAGGAACTGCCGCTGATGGATAAGATGTGTGGAGGTCGTCATGCAGTTCTTGTCAGTTCCCAAGTTTGGCGGCAAACCCTAGCGGACAACGCTTGCGCGACAAGTGTTTTGATTTTGTGGCAGAACGGCGCAGGCCGGAAAGGGTTGGCGGATGACAAGCGCACTCGACACCGCTGCCGCCAAGGGGTTAGTTGGGGGCCGTATCATGATGACTTTGCCCAACCTGCTCACCTTGTCGCGCATCGTCGCGGTGCCGCTGCTGGTGGCGCTGCTGTGGTGGCCGGAATGGGATGCCGGATATCTGGTCGGCTTTGCTGTATACTGCCTGATGGGCATTACCGACTATTTTGACGGCTATGTCGCCCGCGCTCAGGGTACGGTTTCAAAACTGGGCGTATTTCTCGATCCGATCGCCGACAAGATCATGGTCGCGGCGGTGATCCTGATCCTCGTCCACAACCGCGACATTCACGGCTGGCACGTCATTGCCGCGCTGGTGATCCTGTTGCGCGAGATTGCGGTTTCGGGCCTCAGGGAATTTTTGGCGGGAGTGCAGGTTTCGGTGCCGGTGTCACAATTGGCCAAGTGGAAGACCACGCTGCAAATCATCTCGCTCGGCGCGCTGATACTGGCGGGCGGCACACCAAACTGGGCACTGCCGCAGGAAGTGGGTCTGGTGTCGTTATGGTTCGCCGCCGCGCTGACTTTGCTGACCGGCTGGGACTATTTGCGAGTCGGACTTAAACATATGGACTAGGGGGGATTTATGCTACGTTCCAACGGGACGAGCATAAGCCGAATTGCCGCATGGGAGTGGGCGTTTGTACCGGAAAATTCTGATGTGCTATCATGCCACGCACCACAGTACGGTGGCGCTAGGACAGGCGGCGGATGTCGCGCTGGCCTGCAACGCTGAATTGCACCTGCTCGGCATTGTCGTGACCAGCGGCGGGCTGGCACTGGCGCAATCGGCTGGGCCGACTGATGTGTTGGGCATCGAACACGACCGGATTCGCAAGGCTTTGGATATTGCGGCGGGAGAGCTTTTTGCCCAGAAGGTCAATGTCCTGACTGCGATCCGCGAGGGCGAGCCGGTGACTGAAATCCTCGGCTATGCGCATCAGATCAAGGCTGACCTGGTTGTGCTGGGACATAGCGAAAAGGGCGCGGTGGCGCGGTGGTTCCAAGGCTCGACCAGTTCGCGCCTGCTCAACAACCTGCCGTGCAGCCTGCTGATCGCGACCCAGAGTTAGG
>JBDUBN010000458.1:0-2488 GCA_040004085.1 Novosphingobium sp. | reverse complement strand
GCGCAGGCCGCGTTAACGATTGTGCTGTCTGGCATAGGATTACCTTGCCGCAAAGACCTGAATTACAGCGCCTTCGTCCCACCGCCGGACAGGCGTGGCGGGAGAATCCCATCGACCGCGTTAACGCAAAATTAGCGAGGTTCTGTCTTTAATCTGCACGCGGTCGATGGGTAGACGGCGAAACAGGGGAATTCAATTTGCGCGTACTGGCTCTAGCTTCGCAGAAAGGCGGATCGGGCAAGACTACGCTGGCAGGCCATATGGCCGTGCAAGCGCAGCGCGCCGGGGCTGGCCCTGTGGTGTTGATCGACATCGATCCGCAAGGCTCTCTGGCTGACTGGTGGAACGAGCGTGAGGCGGAATTTCCCGCCTTTGCCCAGACCACGGTGTCCCGCCTCGCCGCCGATATCCAGATTTTGCGCCAACAAGGCTTCAAACTGGCGGTCATCGATACGCCGCCCGCGATCACCATGGCGATCCAGAGCGTGATTGCGGTGGCCGAACTGATCGTCGTGCCAACTCGGCCCAGTCCCCACGATCTGCGCGCTGTAGGTGCCACGGTCGACTTGTGCGACCGCGCGGGCAAGCCGCTGCTGTTCGTGGTCAACGGCGCGACGCCCAAGGCCCGGATCACCAGCGAGGCCGCCGTCGCGCTTTCGCAGCACGGCACTGTCGCGCCGATCACGCTGCACCACCGCACCGACTTTGCCGCGTCGATGATCGATGGCCGCACGGTGATGGAAGTGGACCCCAATGGCCGCTCGTCGACCGAAGTCGCGGCGCTGTGGAATTACGTCCACGACCGGCTGGAAAAGAACTTCCGCCGCACCGTGTTCGCCTCGCCCGCAATGCCGGGCACGGTAGTTGGGGTCAATCGTCCGGTCGGTGGCTTTGGCCGCCGCGTCGCCGGTTCTTGATGGGGGCTATGATGGACGAACCGACACCTTTCGTTTCGCTGCTGGCCGCAAAGGGCGGAGCCCGCCCGGCGATGCGCTCGCAATTCCAACCGCTGCGTACCGGCGATTCGCTGGCGCGCAAGGCTGTCGAGGATGCTGACTGGGCTGAATTTTCGTCCGGTCAGGACGCTGATGAAGCGCCGTTTGTCCAGCCTGTCAACGATGCGGGGACCAACGTCCGCTTTATCCGCCGCGAAGTTGCCCTTTCGCTGACCCCAGTGGCATCGATCGCTCCCGCAGCCCGAACCGCGCGTCCGCGCCGCCGCGCTTTCGATCAAAACCGCAAGGCAGCGTTTACGCTGCGTATCGATGCAGAACGACATGCACAGCTCCGCCTGGCCTGCACCGCCGCCAATCGCAGCGCGCAGTCGGTGCTGACCGAGGCGCTCGACCGCCTGATCAGCGACATTGCCGGGGCGGACAGCCGCTTGCCGCGCACCTGAATTTGACCAGAGGGAACTGGACCATGACTGCCCATTTGAACACGCCATCGCGCCCGTTCACGCATCAGCTCAGGCACCGCATCGCGCTTGTCGCAGGCACCGCGCTGGCCGCCGGCATGCTCGCCGGTTGCAGCACGACCGGCATGACCGCCCGCGCCAATGTGGCGCTCAAAGCACAAACCGCGCTGGCCAAGGGCGATACCGGCAAGGCCATCAATCTTGCCGAAGCCGCCGTTGCGGCCAGCCCGCAAGACGCGGCGCTGCGCGTGCTGCTGGGGCAGGCTTACCTGAAGGCCGGACGATTTCAGTCCGCATCGACCACATTCGATGACGCGATGAAGCTGGGCGACAACAGCGCCCGTAATGCCCTGAACCTTGCCCTCGCCAAGACCGGCGCAGGCGATCTGCAAGGCGCGCTGGCCGTGCTCGACGATTGGCGCGGTGAAATTCCCGCAGGCGATCTGGGTCTGGCGCTGGCTTTGGCCGGAGAGCCGGAACGCGGCGTTGCGGTGCTGGCCGATGCCTTGCGCAGCGGTGACAATACCCCGAAAATCCGCCAGAACCTTGCCTATGCCTATGCTTTGGCCGGTCGCTGGCGGGAATCGCGGACCATGGCGGCGCAAGACGTGCCGCAGGATGCGCTGGGTGCCCGCATGACCGAATGGGCATCGACGATTCGGCCCGAACAAAATCAGGCCCGCGTCGCGGCGCTGCTCGGCACTCCGTTGCGCGGTGACAGCGGCCAGCCTTCGGCGCTGGCTCTGGTCAACAACCCGACAATGGAACAACTGGCGACCCAGACGACCGCCGATCCAGCGGCTCCGGTGGTGGCACCTGAACCCGCCTCGGCACCGGTTGCGGTATCGCCGATGGCAGCGGTGGTCGAACTGCCGCCAGCAGCGATGCGTCCGGCATCGGCTCCAACTCCGGAATTGGCGGACGTATCGCCTGCAAGTGCTGCACCGCAAGAGCAGCTGGCGCAGACCGAACAGGTTGTTGCGACATCGCCGTCCAATCCGGCCGGGCGTATGCGGTTCTATTCAGAGCCGGTGATCCAGTCAGTTATCGCCCGTCCGGCGCGCGTTTCGG
>JBDUBN010000457.1:0-2497 GCA_040004085.1 Novosphingobium sp. | reverse complement strand
CCGTAATGGAGCAGATAAGGCGCCGTAATCAGTGACTGCAGGCCGACCCCGACCGGGCAGTTCAGATAGGAAACCTCCTCCAGAAAAACGAGATCATAGGAAACATCGAGGCCAACCCCACCATATTCCTCGGGCATGCTTGCGCACAGCAGCCCGGCCTCACCCGCCGCGCGCCAGAACGCCTTGCTGGTAATGCCTTCTGCTTCCCATTTATCCAGGTACGGCTCGGCTTCCTTGGCAAGGAACTTGCGTACAGTTTCACGGAATTGCTCGTGGCTTTCATCCAGTCCGAGCCGCGCAGTTGTGTTGAGCATGCTTATCCTCTCTCGACCTAAGATATCAACAGAACAAGCGTTCTAGGCCGCCGCAACGTCAGGTGAAGCGAAAAGGAAGCCATCGCGCCGCTCCAGTGTAAGCAACACAAATGTGGCAATTCGCAATTTGGATCCATTTCAAGGCATGGGATCGGCAAATTTCGGTCATTTGTATCGTTGGATAGGATAGCGGTGTTACCAATCCGCTTAAGGAAAAACGCCAATGGGTGAAGGTAACAGCACGGAAGCCACGGACGCGGGCATTGCCGCAGCCACGCTGATCCTGTTTTCAGAGCGTGACGGAGAGCTCGCGCGTCACCTGATGATCCAGCGCACTGCGCAAATGCGCTTCGCTCCGGAAGCCCTCGTGTTCCCCGGCGGGCGAGTGGACGACGATGATCACCGCATCGCCGCTGATGCAAGTCTGGTCGATGTCGCCTTGGCCGATCCGTTGGAACTCGCGCATCGCGTCACCGCCATCCGTGAAACGCTCGAGGAAGTCGGCGTACTTGCCGGATTCTCAACGACAACTGCTCTCGATCCAGCGGCGATGCAGGCGACGTTAAAAGGCAAGTCAGCGTTTAGCAGTTTGCTCGCTGGCACGGGAACGAGGCTCGATCTTTCCGGAATCGTGCCTTGGGCACAATGGCATCCGCGGTTCAAGTCGCATCGCCAGTTCGACACCCGCTTTTACATTGCGCGGCATGAGGGCGACCACGCAGTCAGCACCGATGTGGACGAGGTGGGTCACGCGCGCTGGCTCCACGCACATGAGGCGATTGCGGAGGCAGACGGCGGCCGCGCGAAAATCATTTTTCCCACACTTTGCAACCTTGAGCGCCTCTCAACCTATCCGACTTTCGAGGCGGCATCGGCGCACGCCGCCGCGATTGAATGCCGGCCGATATCGCCTCGGCTGGACGACGACCCGCACGGCAATAGCTGGATTTCGATACCGGAAGATCGTGGCTATCCCGTTGCCCGGCGGCTGGTGTCCAGCTTGCAAGCGCCATGAGCAGCCCTGAAGCAGACATCGCCGTCTATCATGCGTCAACTCCGAACGGATGGAAGGTCACGATCTGCCTTGAAGAGATGGGCCTTCCCTATCGGCTGATCCCCGTTCGCCTGGGTCAGGAATTTCCGCCGGGCTTCCTGGCCGCAAGCCCAAATGGCAAAATTCCGGCCATTGTCGATGCCCGGGGACCAGCGGGCGATCCGTTGTCTCTATTCGAAAGCGGGGCAATTCTGCTCTACCTTGCCGAGAAGACCGGCCAGTTCCTGCCTGCCGCACAGGGCGGTCGCTATGCCGTCATCGAGTGGCTGATCTGGCAAGTGGCTGGACTTGGTCCGATGGCCGGGCAGAACGGACACTTCTCGATCTACGCATCAGAAAAGCACCCCTACGCCATCCAACGCTTCCAAACTGAGGTCCGTAGACTCTATGCGGTGCTCAATGCTCAACTGGCCCGCACTGGCAATTACGTCGCCGGAGACACTTACACGATTGCCGACATGGCCTGTTTTCCGTGGATCATGACGCACAAGGCTCAGGGGCTGTCACTGGATGACTATCCCGCGCTCAAGATCTGGTTCGCCCAAATCCGGGCCCGGGCTGCCGTACAGCGCGGCATTGCCGCGGGCGGCGGCATAGAGGCCATGCGCAGCGGACCACGCCCAACCTTTCCGACAACAACCACCGAACGCGAGAACGCCACATGAAACTTGAAATTTTCTTCGATTGCTCAAGCCCCTGGAGCTATCTCGCGTTCGAGCGGATCATTCCGCTCGCCGAGAGTTTCGGTCTGGAGGTTGGATGGCACCCCACCCTCGCCGGAGGTATCTTCAATGCGGTGAACCCCGGAATAGAATGGTTCAATTTCAAGGATAAGATACCCCCACGCAAGCTCGAGTACCACAGCAAGGTGATGCAGGACTGGGCTGACATCACCGGGATCAAGATCACATTTCCCCCGGCTGGCCACCCTGTGAACAGTGTCAAGGCGATGCGGGCTTGTCTGGTTCTCCAGCCCATGGGCCATCTCATCCCGTTTGCCCGCGCCTGCTATCAGGCTTACTTCCGGGACGAACGGCTTCTTTCGGAAGACTCCGTGCTGCTCGACATCAGTCGAGAAGTCGGCGTCGACGGGGAATGGCTGCTGGCGCGCATCTCGCAGCAGGAAGCC
>JBDUBN010000456.1:0-2497 GCA_040004085.1 Novosphingobium sp. | reverse complement strand
CGGCACATATTGCGCCTCGAAGTGAATCTCGGCGACGCGGCGGTAATTGCCGGTGGTCAGGCCGTAGAGAATCTCGGCCAGCCACTGCCGCGCGCGGCGATCAATGCGGCCCATGATGCCGAAATCGATGGCGGCAATCGTACCGTCAGGTTCGACGAACAAGTTGCCCTGATGCATGTCCGCATGAAAATAGCCGTGGCTGATCGCCTGCGTCAGAAAGGCGAGGACGAGGGTGTTGGCCAATTCCGGCAGATCGTGACCGGCGGCCTTTAATGCGTCCAGATCGCTCATCTTGATGCCATCGACCCAGTCGATCGTCAGCACCGATCCATTGGTGCGGTCCCAATCGATGCCAGGCACGCGGTAGCCCGCATGGCCCTTCATCGCGTCGGTCAGCTCGGAAGCGGACGCCGCCTCGCGCCGCAAGTCCAGTTCGCGCAATGTCCAGCGTTTGAGATTGGCGACCACCTGACGCGGGCGCAGCCGCGCGGCCTCCCCGCCCAAAACTTCAAGTTGCGCCGCCGCCCATTCGTATGTTTCGATGTCTCGGGCGAACTTGGCGCGGATGCCGGGGCGCAACACTTTCACCGCCACGTCGCGGCCATCGGCGGTGACCGCCCGGTGGACTTGCGCAATGGAGGCCGCCCCGACGGGTTCGGGATCGACGTGCGCGAACAGGCTTTCCAGCGGCGCGCCAAAGCTCGCCTCAATCGCCGTCTTGATTTGCCCAAACGGCACTGGCGGCAGGCTGTCCTGCAAGCTCAAAAGGTTGAATGCGGCCTCTGCGCCCACCAGATCGGGCCGGGTGGCCAGCGCCTGCCCCAGCTTGATCGCGGCGGGGCCAATGGCCTGAAACGCTCCGGCATAGTCGGGCACGGCGGGCGGGAATGTGCCCAGCCGCGCCAGTCGGCACAGATGCCGCACGGGAGCGGGCGTGTTGCGATTCGCCTCGACAATCCGCAACGCGCCATGGCGGGCAAGGATGTGCCCCCAACGCAGCAAGCGCAGGATGTGGGTGATGGGGCGGGTCATCCGGCAGCCGAGGCCGAGGAGACTTTAAATTGCTTCGTCATTGCGAGGCCGCAGGCCGAAGCAATCCAGAGCCAAGCGCATTGACGCTCTGGATTGCTTCGCTTCACTCGCAATGACGATGTGGTTTGGGGCAAAGTCATCCGGGCTTAAATCTTCCAGCCCGAATGGATCGCCACCAGCCCGCCAAGGATCGGCTCCACTTTCGTCCGCACGAACCCGGCGTCTTTGATCATACCCTCAAACTCGCGCATTTTGGGAAAGCGGCGGATCGATTCGATCAGATAGCGATAGCTCTCGGCATCTCCGGCAATCGCCTGCCCGATCATCGGCACCAACTTGTGCGAATAGGCATCGTAAGCCTCGCGGAAACCCGGCCATTCGGTGGTCGAGAATTCAAGACAGAAAAACCGCCCGCCGTGCCGCAATACGCGATAGGCCTCAGCCAGCGCCAGATCGATGCGGGTCACGTTACGAATGCCGAACGCGATCGTATAGGCATCGAAAAACCGGTCGGGGAAGCTCAGCGTTTCGGCGTTCTGGCATGACCACACCAGCCCATCGATGCCGCGCTCCATGGCGCGATCCAGCCCGACATCGAGCATGTCCTGATTGATGTCGGACACGGTTACGCTCGCGCCGTGCGCCGCCATGCGAAAGGCAATGTCGCCAGTGCCGCCAGCCATGTCGAGGATAGCTTCACCGGCGCGCGGCTTTACGCGCCGCACAAAGCGGTCCTTCCACAGGCGGTGCATGCCCACCGACATGGCGTCATTCATCACGTCGTACTTTTTGGCGACGCTTGAAAACACTTCGCCAACCCGGCGGGTCTTCTCCTCGGGGGAGACTTGTTCGTAACCGAAGGAAACCTGATCTTTCATGCGGCGGGCTTTACGGGAGTTTGTCCAGACCGCAAAGACTGATAGCAGCAAAATATGCCAGAGCTTCCTGAAGTCGAAACCACCGTACGCGGCCTTGCCCGCTATCTTGAGGGCGCGCGGATTGCGCGGATCGCGGTCAACCGCCCAGACTTGCGCCGCCCGTTCCCGGTGGATCTGGTGCAAGTGCTGACCGGCGCGACCGTCACCACGCTCAGCCGCCGCGCCAAATACGGGCTGATCCATACCGACCGGGGGGCCACCATGGTGTTCCATCTGGGGATGAGCGGGCGCTGGCGGATAGAGCCGGACACGCTGGAAAAGCACGACCATCTGGTGCTGGAAACCAGCGCCGGGCATGTGCTCGCGCTGAATGATGCGCGGCGGTTCGGTTCGGTCGATCTGGTCGATACTGCCAGCCTTGATGAGTGGCCCGCCTTTGCCGCGCTGGGTCCGGAACCACTGGGGGACGGATTGTCCGTCAGCCATCTTGTCAGGGCATTTGCCGACCGCAAGACCCCCATAAAACCGCTGCTGCTCGATCAACGGGTAGTGGCCGGGCTGGGCAATATCTATGTCTGTGAGGCGCT
>JBDUBN010000094.1:0-8343 GCA_040004085.1 Novosphingobium sp. | reverse complement strand
GGCCAGCTTGACCGCGCCGGACTGCTCCACACCCATTTGCCGACCGTGCACAGTGCGACGCTGGCCGATGCGCTGAACATGTGGGACATCAGCCGCACCAACGACGAAGGCGTCCAGCAGTTCTTCCGCGCGGCACCCGGCGGCGTGCCGACGCAAGTGGCGTTCAGTCAGGACCGGCGCTGGGCCGAACTCGATCTCGACCGGGAAGCAGGCGTGATCCGCTCGTCCGACAACGCGTTCAGCAAGGACGGCGGCATTGCCGTGCTGTCGGGCAATCTGGCCATCGACGGCTGCATCGTGAAAACTGCCGGCGTGGACGAATCCATCCTCAAGTTCTCTGGCCCGGCGGTTGTGTTTGAAAGCCAGGATGCTGCGGTTGCGGGCATCTTGACCGGGCAGGTCGTGGCGGGCGACGTGGTGGTCATTCGCTATGAAGGGCCAAAGGGCGGTCCGGGGATGCAGGAAATGCTGTACCCCACCAGTTACATCAAATCCAAGGGACTGGGCGCGGCCTGCGCGCTGGTGACTGACGGGCGGTTTTCGGGCGGTACTTCGGGACTGTCCATCGGCCACGTCTCGCCCGAAGCGGCAGAGGGCGGGGCGATTGGTCTGGTTGAAAATGGCGACAGAATCGAGATCGACATCCCATCACGCACGATCAAACTGGCGATTACGGACGCCGAACTTGCCGCGCGGCACCGGGCGATGGAGGCTAAGGGCGCAGACGGCTGGAAGCCCGCCAAAGTCCGCCCACGCAAGGTTTCGGTCGCGCTGCAGGCTTATGCTGCGATGGCAACCAGTGCCGCGCGCGGAGCGGTGCGTGATGTGACGCAACTGACAGGCGGCAAGCGCAGCTGATGCGCCGAGGCGGCCTCGCACTGGCTATTGTGCTGGCGGGATGCTCGTCGGGCACGGCACCAAAGCAGGCCGCCGGGGCTGAGCACATAGCCTGTGCACTAGCCGGGGCGCAGGCGTTTGCACCCGACTGCGCGATTGAGCGGCTGAGCAAGGCGCAGGATGGCGACGATGTCGTAATTGTGCGGCATCCGGACGGCGGGTTCCGGCGCTTTGTGCTGATCGACGGCGGCACGCGCATCGCCACGGCTGACGGCGTGGCTGAGGTGCAGGCGGTGATCGTTGGGCCTGATCTGGAGGTCACGGTCGGGCAGGATCGCTATCGCTTCCCCTCCGCGCCGAAACCCCATGCCAGCTGACCAGATACTCACCGCCGCGCAGATGCGAAGCGCTGAGGCTGATCTGATCGCGGCGGGCAGCAGTGTTGACGCGCTGATGCAGATTGCCGGGCGCGGCGCGGCGGATTGGGTCTGGCGGGCGGCGGCGGGCAGGCCGGTGACGGTGCTGTGCGGGCCGGGTAACAACGGCGGCGACGGCTATGTCATTGCCGAGGCTCTGCGTGAGCGGGGCGGGACGGTGACAGTAGTTGCCGCAGTGGAGCCGAAGACCGACGCTGCGCGGAAGGCGCGCACGCTGTATTGCGGCGAGGTTTTAGGACCAGACGCGACTGTTCAAGGGGCTGTCTTTGTCGACTGCCTGTTCGGTAGCGGTCTCACGCGGGGACTGGGGCCGGGTTATTGCGCCCTGCTGACCCGGCTTGCGGCGAGCCATGTTTATCGGATCGCAATTGATGTGCCATCGGGAGTTGAGTGCGACAGCGGCGCAATCCTTGATGAGGATCCGCCGGAAGACCCGTTTAGTGAATATCGATTGCCGCAATATCAACTGACGCTGGCGCTTGGGGCATGGAAATTCGCGCACTACCTGATGCCCGCCAGCGCCCAGATGGGGGCAGTGAAGCTAGTTGATATCGGGGTTAATGCGGTGCCGGACGCGGCTGGGGTGTTGCAGCGGCCATGCCTGTCCGCGCCCGACGCTTATGCCCAGAAATATCGGCGCGGCTTGCTGGCGGTAGTGGGTGGGGCAATGCCGGGGGCGGCGCTGCTGGCTTGCCGGGCGGCGCAGGGAGCGGGGGCCGGGTATGTGCGGTTGCTTGGCAAGGCGCTTGCGGTCGTCCCGTCCGATGTGGTTCTGGACAGTTCGTGGTTGCCTGATGCCCCCTTTGATCGCCGGATATCGGCATTGCTTGTCGGGCCGGGGCTTGGACGGGATGGCGAAGCCGAGTTGTCGCTGCGATCCGTCATATTTAATTGCGAGCGGGCGGTTCTGGATGCGGACGCTCTGATGTTGCTGAAACCGCCGATGCCGCGACAGACGTGGGTCAGACTGGTCGCCACGCCGCATGAAGGTGAACTGGCCGCGCTGGAAAAATCGTTCGCCATGGACGGGCAAGGCAGCAAGGTTGATCGCGCCCGCACTCTGGCCCGCGCGACCGGCATGGTGATCGTGGCCAAGGGGCCGGATACAGTGATCGCCTCGCCGGATGGCCGATGTGCGCTGGCACCGCGCGCCTCAGCCTGGCTGTCCACTGCGGGGACGGGTGATGTTCTGGCCGGGATCATCGCAAGTCGGCTGGCGCTCAGGATCGACTGCTTCACCGCCGCTTGCCAAGGCGTGTGGCTGCATGGCGAGGCGGCGCGATTGGCTGGGGCGGCGTTCTCTGCCGCAGAGCTTGCCGCAGAGGTCCGCCACGCCTACGCGGCCACATTATGAGCGAAGCACACGAGATTACTGGCCCCGAAGAAATCCTGCGCATCGCCGCGAAAGGCGATGGCATTACCGCGTCTGGTCGCTTCTCGTGGGGCAGTGCGCCGGGTGACATGCTGATGCCCGACGGCAGCCTGAAATGGGGGCCCCACCATATCGAAGCTGCCTGCCGCCATTTCGGCCAGTGCGGCGGCTGCCAGTTGCAGCAACTTGACGAGGAAACGCTGACGCAGTTTGTCGAGGCGCGGGTGGCCAATGCCTCGGCCTCGCAAGGGTTGGGGGCTGAATCGATTCCGCCACCCCACCTGTCGCCGCCGCACAGTCGCCGCCGTGCTTCGCTGCGCGCGGAAAGTTCTGCTGGACGGGTTGTGATCGGTTACCGCGAGGCTGGATCGCACCGGCTGGTTGAATTGTCCGAATGCCCGGTGCTGGTGCCGCAGTTCGTCGCACTATTGCCGGACTTGCGCAAGTTGCTGATCCGGCTGGGGCAAAGCGCCGCCAAGCCCAAGCCAGGCGGCAAGGGCAAACCTGCCAAGCACACGCACTCGCGGATGGCGGCCGACATTGAACTGGCCTTGACCGATCAGGGGGTCGACGTTGGCATCAAAGGCCTTACCGTCGAAGGCCTGGCTGCCACCGAAATGTTGCTCGATTTCGCGCGCGAGCATGGCCTTGCGCGGATCGTCATGGATCAGGGTTACGGCGGTGAGGCCGTATGGGAGCCGGAACCGGTGACGGTCACGCTGTCAGGCGTTGCGGTGCCGTTCCCGCCGGGGTCGTTCCTGCAAGCCACGGCAGATGCCGAGCAGGTGCTCGCCAGCACCGCCTGCACTTGGCTAAAGGGCAGTGCGACGGTGGCCGATCTGTTTTCCGGGCTGGGCACATTCTCGTTTGCATTGGCCAAGCAGGGGGCCAAAGTTCTGGCGGTAGAGGCCGCGCGTGATCCGCATCTGGCTTGCAAGCTGGCGGCGGGACAGGCGCAGTTGCCGGTCCATGCCATGCACCGCGATCTGTTTCGCAACCCGCTGCAAGCCGATGAACTGGACCGGTTTTCCGCCGTCCTGCTCGATCCTCCCCGCGCCGGAGCGCGCGATCAGGTCGCCCGGATTGCCGAGAGTATCGTTCCCAAAGTCGTCTATATCAGCTGCAATCCGTCAAGCTGGGCGCGCGATGCCGCGACGCTGGTGGCGGCGGGTTACACGCTGGTCGAATTGCGGGCAGTAGGCCAGTTCCGCTGGTCGAGCCACGTGGAACTGGCCTCGCTGTTTGTCCGTCAGTGAAACACTGCGATCAGCGCGTGGATGACCAGTGCGATCAGGCACAGGCTGGATAGCGCAAACAGCCCAAAGCGCAGCGGGACCTTGTTGACCGTCACCTGCACCAGCGAGTGGATCACCCGCAGGCCGACATAAGCCCATGCAATGGTTGCGTTTAGCCCGTCGCCCTTGCCCACAATCGCCAGCAGTAGCGCTACCGCGTAGAACACCGTCGGCGCTTCGTGCAGGTGGTTATAGTTGTGCGCTTTCCACTGGACTTGTGGCGGCAGAATATCGTCGAGCGACTTTCTGGGCCCTTTTACCAGGTCATCTGGGTTGACCTTGGCCTGCGATATGGCGGGCAGGCGAGTGGCGTACATCCACAGCCACATCACCATAGTCCATGCCGCCAGCACGGCAACGGGCCGCAGTATCTCCATTCCGATCATCATTAGTCCCCCTATAATACCAACCTGCACTGATCCTGACCCATGAGGACGGTTTCTGGGGGTACTTGGCAAGGAGCGCGCGAAGTGGCGATGTGGTTCATCGTCACGAGGGCGCAACGCTGTCCAAGTGCCGCCAGAAACCGCCTGCGGTTGCCAAATCCCGCTCGCTGGACTTCGTCGCAGCCTTGCCACGATGAACCACATCGCGGCTTCGACTGCTCCTTGCCAGCAAACGGGATTTGGCAATCCTCATGGGTCAGGATCAGTGCAGGTTGGTATAACACCCCATTAAGCTGCCATGAGTGTGGCGATTACCGCGCGAACGGCCAGCGCGATCAGAAATGCACTGGACGCGAAAAACAGGCTGGAGCGGATCGGTATGCGGTTGACCGTTGCCTGCCAAAGCGAATGGACGATGCGGATGCCGACATAGGCCCACGCCAGCCCAATATCGATCGGCTTGGCTCCCATGATCGCGAGGATCACCACCGCCGGGTAGAATATTGTCGGCTGTTCCATCAGGTGCGAAAAGTTGTGCGCCTTCCAGTTGACCTTGTCGGGCAGCACGCCTTCCAGCGCATTGCCCCGGCCGCCGGGGGGAGCCTTGCCCAGATCGACACCTTGCTTTGCAAAGGCGACAAACCGGGCCTGCATCATCCACAACATCATCAAGAGCGACCACAGCACCAGCACCGCCGCTGGCGCGAGCATTTTGCCTTCCATCACAGACCCCCTCTTGAAACTCCGGGATGGAGACTGCGCACGGGTGGGTTATTTGTCAAACGCAACGGGAATGGGGTGTTCCTCCCCTACCGCTTGCGGGCGGGGCCGGGGGTGGGGCTTCTGGCAGTGCGCAGCGATGGACTGGCCCACCCCTAGCCCCTCCCGCAAGCGGTAGGGGACTGGCTAATCACTACCCGCCAGCACCTGCGCAAACGCCGCTGCGTCGGTGTTCCCACCAGACAGCATGATTACCGTTCGCCCGTCCAGCGGCACTTTGCCCGCCAATGCTGCCGCCAGCGCCGCCGCGCCGCCGGGTTCGACCACCAGCCGCATCTCGGCAAAGGCAAAGCGTTGCGCCGCGCGGATTTCTGCGGGGGAAACGGCTAGGCCATAGGCGCAGCGCTGTTTCAGCACCGCGAAGTTGATTGGCCGGGTTGCCAGTGTTTGCAGCGCATCGCAGTCGGTCGGCGGCGGATTGGGACCGACGCTCATGATCTCCCCGGCGGCAAGGCTGCGGCAAACGTCGTCCCAGCCTTCCGGCTCGACCGGCACGATCTCCGCGTCGGGACAAGCCAGTGCGAGCCCGGCGGTCAGCCCGCCGCCGCCGCAGGGGGTGACGATGCGGGTCGGCGCTCCGCCTGCCTGTCGTTCCATCTGGGCGGACAGTTCCAGTCCGGCGCTGCCTTGCCCCTCGATGACCCACGGATCGGCATAGGCATGGACCAGCGTCGCCCCGCGCTCCGCCACCAGTTTGGCGGCGACCTCATCGCGGTCTTCCCCGCCGGGCCGGTCATAGAGCACCACATCTGCCCCCAGCGCGCGGGTATTAGCCAGCTTTACCGCCGGAGCATCGACTGGCATCACGATAGTCGCGGCGATCCCCAGTCGCCGCGCCGCCCATGCCACGCCCTGGGCATGGTTGCCGCTGGACACGCCGATCACGCCGCGTCGGCGCTCCTCCTCGGTCAGGTCGCTCAGCCTGTGCCATGCGCCGCGTATCTTGAAGGCACCGACGGGCTGCAGGCACTCGGCCTTGCACCACACGGTCACCCCGCCAATCCGCGCCTCCAGCAGCGGCGTGGGCGGCAGCAAGTCGGCGATCTTGGCGGCGGCGCGGGCGACTCCGGCGGCGGTCGGTGCGCGTAGATGTTGTTCTGTCATGCCAGCAGCCTATATGGCCCAATCCGCTTCGGCAAAGGAGATTGAAGTTGAGCAAGGTTCTGGTGATCGGTGCGGGCGGCGTGAGCTCGGTGGCGGTACACAAGATGGCGCAGAACAGCGGCATCTTCAGCCATATCAGCCTTGCCAGCCGCACGCTGGCCAAGTGCGACGCCATCGCCGAATCGGTGAAGACGCGCACCGGGGTTGTGATCGATACTTACGCGATTGACGCTGAGGATGTGCCCGCGTTGACCGTGTTGATCGAATGTATCCAGCCCAAACTGGTCGTCAATCTGGCGCTGCCATATCAGGATCTGACGATCATGGACGCCTGCCTTGCCGCGGGCGTCAACTATATGGACACCGCCAATTACGAGCCCAAGGACGTGGCGCGGTTCGAATATCGTTGGCAGTGGGACTATCAGGACAAGTTCCGCGAAAAGGGCCTGATGGCGCTGCTCGGCAGTGGGTTTGATCCCGGTGTGACCAGCGTGTTCGCGATGTGGCTCAAGAAGCATAAGCTGAAGACCATCCGCACGCTGGACATTCTCGATTGCAATGGCGGCGATCACGGGCAGGCGTTTGCCACCAATTTCAACCCGGAAATCAATATCCGCGAAGTGACCGCCCCGGCGCGGCACTGGAATAAGGGCGAGTGGGTGGAAACCCCCGGCCTGACCATCCGCCAGCAGTTCGATTTCGAGGCGGTCGGCGTCAAGAACATGTACCTGATGTACCACGAGGAACTGGAAAGCCTTGCCCGGTTCGTGCCTGAAATGGAACGTGCGCGGTTCTGGATGACGTTTGGCGATGCCTATATCAATCACCTGACCGTGCTCGGCAATGTCGGCATGATCGGGATCGAGCCGGTGATGTATCAGGGCCGCGAAATCGTGCCGCTGCAATTCCTCGCCGCCGTGCTGCCCAAGCCCGAAACGCTGGGCGCGACCACCACGGGCAAGACCAACATCGGCGACATCGCCACTGGGGTTGCATTGGATGGCTCGGGCGAGAAGACCTACTACATCTACCAGATCTGCGACCACGAAGAGGCCTTCCACGAAACCGGCAATCAGGCGATTTCGTACACCACGGGCGTTCCGGCGATGATCGGCGCGGCGATGATGCTGACGGGGGCTTGGGAAGGTGCCAATGGCGAAGGGGGGGTGTTCAACATGGAACAGTTCGATCCCGATCCGTTCATGGACATGCTCAACTCGCAAGGCCTGCCGTGGCAGGTGAAGGAACTGGCAGGGCCGCTGGAGTTTTGATTGCAAATGACCTCCCCATTTTTGCGAAGCACAAATGGGGAGGCTTGTTAGGCACTTGAGCTAGGGAACTGACATGGAAACCAGAGCCGGCGATCCGGGCGCATTTGCCCACTTCGACCTGAACCGCGTCGATAGTCCGGCGTTCGTCGTCGATGCCGCGAAGCTGCGCGCCAACCTTGCCGTGCTGGCCGACATTCGCGACCGGGCGGGGATCAAGGTCTTGGCCGCTCTCAAGGCGTTCTCCATGTGGAGCGTCGCGCCGATCATTGGTGAATACCTTGACGGCGTCTGCACTTCCGGCCTGTGGGAAGCGCGGCTGGCGGGCGAGTTTTATGACGGCGAAATCGCCACCTATTGCGCCGCCTACAAGCCCGATGATCTCGATGAAATTCTGCGCATTTCCGATCACGTGATCTTCAATTCGCCCGGCCAGATCGTGCGCTGCGGCGCAATTATCGAGGCGGCGCGGGCGCGGGGGGACCGGTTTGATATCGGCCTGCGCATCAACCCCATGCACCCCACCGGCGAAGTGCCGCGCTATGATCCCTGCGCCCCGCACTCGCGGCTGGGATTTCCGATCGACCAGTTGACCGAAGAGCACATGGAACTGGTCGATGGGCTCCACATGCACACCCTGTGCGAACAGGACTTTGAGCCGCTGCGCCAGACATGGGACCATGCCTTCGATTATCTCGAACCGTTCTTCGGCCAGTTCAAATGGCTCAACCTTGGCGGCGGCCATCACATCACCCGCGCCGATTACCAGCGCGATGAACTGGTGCAGTTCCTGATCGACCTGCAGGACGACACCGGCGCGGAAGTGTACCTTGAACCCGGCGAGGCGGTGGCGCTCGATGCCGG
>JBDUBN010000455.1:0-2503 GCA_040004085.1 Novosphingobium sp. | reverse complement strand
TCGCTTTGCGTCGTATTCTTTCGCAGTAATTTTGAACCGCAGCTGAGGATGGATCTTGTTTCATGTGGTAGCCGATGAGTTCAGAAAACGTGCATCCTCCTCTGATAGTTTCCAGATCGAGCCCATACATCTCGATATAACGCGTGTTACAGAAATAAATATTATCGTTCTCATCAAGCATAAAAACACCCTGAATCATATTATTCAGAGTGTCTTTTAGCAAATTCACCTCTTGCTCATAGTCTGTTTCATTGGTCATCCTTCTCTCCTAGAAGAATTTCAGGAATATCGATTTCAATGATCGACGTTCCGACCATGAGATTATGCGGACTCAAAAACTAAATATTTCGCCGAAAATTAATAACTTAGTATGGCGGATGATGTTATTGGCCTATATATGAGTAAATTAGTTAACATATGATAAATTTATTACGCGGGGATCGACGTAACCTATTGATCACAAGGCATAGTCCCCGGCCAGCGGCTGGGTGAGCGGGGCCATGAATTTGGCACCGTCACCGGGCGTAAGCGCCGCTGCGGCTGGTTCGACGCTGTGTTGGTGCGCCAGAGCTGCGCCATCTCGGGCGTCACCGGCATCGCGCTGACCAAGGTGGATGTGCTCGACGGCATGGACACCGTGAAGGCATGCACCGGCTATCGGCTGAACGGCAAAGTGCTGGGTTCGTGGGCCGACTTGCCCGCGCAGGCGATCAAGAACATCCAGCGCGTGCAGGAACTGATCGAAACGCCAGTCGCGCTGGTCAGCACTTCACCAGAGCGTGAGGACACGATTCTGGTGCGCGATCCCTTCGTGGATTGACGTGACCGGCGGGCCTGCGAACGCCCCGTCAAGGAACAAAATGCGATCCTGGTAGTTCTCTTTAAATTGGTGACGGACTCGTGCGCTGTCTCCCCTCGGCGCACGACTTGCTGATGGAGAGAATGCCATGAAAACCCTTTTTGCCGCCTCACTGGTCGCCGCGACGCTGCTCAGCGGATGCGCGACGGACGGTTATGGCGATGGCTACCGCGATCAATATGTCCGCTGGGGCTATTATGATCGCAACTACTACAACCAGTATGGCTCCTATGATTACAACAATCCCGATCCGCGTTACGGCGGCTATTATGCCGAGCGGTATTACCGGAATGACCGCCGCTATCACAACTACCGGATGAGCCAAGACGACCGCATCTATCGCGGTCAGGACGGCCGGTATTACTGCCGCCGTTCTGACGGGACGACCGGCCTGATTGTCGGCGGGATTGCTGGCGGCGTACTGGGCAACATGATCGCGCCGGGCGATTCCAAGACGCTGGGCACCGTGCTCGGTGCGATAGGCGGAGCGGCTATTGGTGCCGCTGCCGATTCGGGATCAGTGGAATGCCGCTGACGTGACGCCAAGGCCCCGCAAAGAACATAAAGCGGATCATTAGAGGAACAGTCTTGACATAGACCTGGTTTGTTCTACTCCTGTTCGAAATGGAACGGAGTCGAAACGTGATGACCCAAACCAATTTCGCCTATGCCAGTGCTGCCAATGATGCGGTCGATCTGGACCTGTCGCTGGCGATTTTTGCTGATCGTCCGCATGTCTTGGCCCAACTACGCGAAGACGCGGAACTTGGCGGCTTTCGGGTAACATCGGCGCAATCGCTGTTAAGCTTGCTTGAGGGTGAGGCGTTGCCGCTGGGTGATGTGGTGCTGGTCGATTGCCCGGCACCCGACCCGGGCGATCTTGCGGCGCTGACCCGGCTCGATTTGCGGGCGGCGCAGGCAGGTGCGCAGTTGATAGTCGCCACCGGATTAGCCGCATTGGACGATGTATTTGCCTGCCTCGATCAATCGGGCGCGCAACTGCTGGTCGATCCGGTACGCACCGACGTGATGCTGGCGCTGGGCCGTGTCCGCGTGATGGCCCCGGGTAAACGGGTGCGCGAACTGGCTGGGGATGACCGGTTGGCGCTGCTCCGACTGACCGAGCAAATCGGCCAGATCGCTGCCCAGATCGAACGGCTTGGGACTGCGCCTCAGGCCTTGCAGCGCCCAGATCGACTGGCGGATCGACTCGCTGACCGTCTGGCCGCTCCCGCTCTCGCCTTTACAGCGGCTCCGTCAGCGGAAGAAACGCTGCTGCGCAGGCCCAGGCCGCCGCTGCCCGATCCCCGCCTCGTGCGCCGTTTGCTGCGCAGCCGCCACCAGCGCGCCCGCTATTTTGACAGCGAGCTGTTTGCCGATCCGGCGTGGGACATGCTGCTCGATCTCACCGCCGCGCGTGCTGAAATGAAGCGGGTGTCGGTCACCAGCCTGTGCATTGCTGCCGGAGTACCGCCAACCACCGCGCTGCGCTGGATAGGACAACTGGTCGATGCCGGACTGTTCCAGCGGGTCGAGGACCAATGCGACCGCCGCCGCGCGTTCATCGAACTGACTGACAAGGCGGCAGACGCCATGGCGCGCTATTTCGATGCGGTTGAAGAACAGGCTGACCGCCCGATCTAG